>NZ_MVQX01000041.1 GCF_002067275.1 Methanomethylovorans sp. PtaU1.Bin093
TCAACATGCAAAAAATGGCCATTAATACTGGTTATGAAGTTACCATGGAGTCCACACATCATGGACCAACGGATGTTCGTTCACCCATGGTCTATGCTGAGATCGGCAGTGCAGAAGAACAGTGGGAAGACCCGATGGCAGGAGAGATAGCTGCCAGGGCAATACTGGAGATGAAAGAAGAGAAAATGCCGGTTGCCGTTGGTTTTGGGGGCGGGCACTATGCAAAGAGGCAGTCCAAAATATTACTTGAGAACAATATAACATTCGGACATAATTTTCCAAATCATCAGCTTGATAACCTGGATCTGGAACTTGTGCGGCAGGCCATCGATAAGTCAAATGCTGATCTTGTGTATTTTGACCGCAGGGCGATGTCATCGGCGCATAAAGAAAAGTTCACTGATATCGTCAAAGAACTTGGTCTGCAATTGCTGAGGGAAAGCGACATCTTAGATATGCATGGATTGCCCTGGCATGTTTATTCTCATATGCTTAAGCTGGCAGAAAGGTCATGTCCCGGCAGCCGCCTGAGAATAACAGATGGATTCAGGCAGATGATCCTCGACGACGTAGGTTCAAGCACAGAGGACGTTCAGACCTTTGTGATGGATGAGGGCATCTTCAGTGAAGCGGTGTCTGCTGATAAGAATAAAGTGATAGACTTACTTGGAATGTCGAATGTTGTGTACCTTGAAAAGGATAATGGAACATTGCCCGGCATAATGATGTGCAAGCGAGGCAAAGAAAAGGCTTCAGCTGATATGCTTATAGATGAATGCATTAAAATACTAAAAGAGCATTATGAAATAAAATATATCCCGGAAGAGATGACGCTATATATTACAGAGGAGAGGTTCGACCCGGAACTTGCCCGGGAGCTGGGCGTGCCTCCTGGTCCTATGTTCGCAGAGTTGAAAAATGGGAACCCTGTAACTGCCAATGGCAGAATTGTAGAACCATTAATGGTTTATACAAAAACCACAAGAAGAATTACATTGGGAAATACCATTACTCTTAAGTAAATAACACGATTTCCACTCAAGGGAGAAGAAGAATGAGATCCATAGTAGAAGAGGCACTTGCAAGGTCCGAAGAGGAAGGACGCCTCCATACACGTGTGCCTGAACCGAACGATATCAATGCAGAGTTAGAGGAAATGCTCCGTGACCTGAGGACTGTGATCAAGGTCGTAGGCTGTGGTGGCGGAGGGTCTAACAGTACGCAGAGGATGGCCAATGAGGGAATCAAAGGAGCAGAGCTAGTAGCTATAAATACTGATGCACAGCACCTTCTGAGGGTCAATGCCGATAAGAAGATATTGATAGGAAGAAAGAAGACAAGAGGCCTTGGTGCCGGCAGTCTTCCTCAGGTAGGAGAGGAGGCCGCGCTGGAAAGCGTTGATGAGATCAGGGCTTTTGTAGAGGGCAGTGATATGGTGTTCATAACCGCAGGGCTTGGCGGAGGCACCGGAACCGGTTCTGCACCAGTCGTTGCAGAAGCCGCGAGAGATGCAGGCGCTTTGACCATTGCCGTAGTAACTCTTCCCTTTGGAGTTGAAGGGCATGTAAGGCGTATGAACGCCGAAGCTGGCCTGGAGAGGCTCAGAGAAGTTGCAGATACTGTAATAGTTGTTCCAAATGACAAGCTTCTGGAAGTAGTGCCCAGGCTCCCGCTGCAGGCTGCTTTTAAGGTATCTGATGAAGTGCTGATGAGGGCGGTTAAGGGAATTACTGAACTGATCACAAAGCCAGGACTTGTTAACCTCGACTTTGCCGACGTAAGGACCGTCATGCAGAACGGTGGCGTTGCAATGATCGGTCTTGGTGAAGCTGAAGGCGAGATGAAAGCTGTAGAGGCTGTGCAGAAGGCATTAAGAAGCCCATTGCTGGATGTAGATATATCCGGTGCCACATCGGCTCTTGTGAACGTAGTTGGCGGTCCTGACATGACCATAGCAGAAGCTGAAAGTGTAGTTCAGGAAGTATACAGCCGCATTGACCCCGATGCGAGGATCATATGGGGTGCGCAGGTAGATGAGGAACTGGAAAATACAGTGAGAACAATGCTTGTTGTTACTGGTGTCAAATCTCCTCAGATCTACGGTCACGGCGGTACCAGAAACGTTACACGCAAGTATGGAATTGATTTTGTAAAATGAATGGGATCCAGTAGGCAGCTTTTAGTCTGCCTGCTGAAATAATCGAAAACTATTTTAGAGAAGAAGTTGTAGATGGCCGGTACTATTTTATAGCATGATTAAAATCTGACTACTCGTCATTCGTTCAAAGTTAGAGAACATAAGGCTTAATCGGTTGTGAAGATATTGGCAGGGAATAATATAGATTCAAGCAAATTAAATACCACAGTGGACTCTATAGGATCTATTATAAGAGCACACATAAGGGTTCTGAAACTAACGAAGAAGCCCTCCAGAGAAGAGTTCCTGACAATTGCTAAGGTAGCCGGTCTGGGGATCCTTGCCATTGGTTTTATGGGATTCCTGATCTATATAGCAATGGTGGAAATACCGAAGTGGGTGTGAATGATGGCTGAACCTTCTGCTGTATTCGTGGTGAAAACAACTGCTAATCAGGAACGTTCTGTGGCAAATATGATGGCAATTGTGGCAAGGAAAGATCACCTGGACATTCGTGCTATCCTGGCCCCGGACGAACTGAAAGGATACGTACTGGTGGAGAGCACGTCACCCGGTATAGTGGAGCAGGCCATCCAAACAGTTCCGCACGCTCGGGCAGTGATCAAAGGACAGTCCAGCATTGAAGAGATATCTCACTTCCTCACACCTAAACCCACGGTAACCGGTATAACCGAAGGTGCGATCATAGAGATCACATCCGGACCCTTTAAAGGAGAAAGAGCACGTGTCAAGCGTGTAGATGAAGGGCACGAGGAGATCACTGTTGAACTGTTCGATGCTGTGGTACCGATACCTATAACTATACGTGGTGACACTGTAAGGGTCCTCAGGAAAGAGGAAGAGTCCTGAACATTTAAAATTTATATATAATAAATATAACTGGTGATACTCACATGGCAAATGTTGTAGAAGCACTGGTCTCTGGAGGAAAAGCCAATCCCGGACCACCTCTTGGCCCGGCCCTTGGACCTTTAGGGATCAATATAAAAGCGGTTATAGATAAGATCAACGAGAAAACAAAAGATTATAACGGCATGCAGGTACCTGTCAAAGTGATAGTTGCCGATGATAAGAGCTTTGAGATAGAAGTTGGTACGCCACCAACTGCTGCGTTGATCAAGAAGGAACTGGGCATCGAAAAGGGCTCCGGCGAACCAAAGACGAACAAGGTAGGAGACCTGAAGATAAACCAGGCTATGAAGATAGCACGCATGAAGAGGGACGTAATGCTGGCATATTCCATGAAGGCAGCAGTAAAGGAAGTGCTGGGAGCGTGCCTTACTCTGGGTGTAACAGCAGAAGGAATGGACCCAAGGGAATGTCAAAAGGCCATCGATGAAGGTAAATTCGATGATGTGCTGATGGCAGAAGCTTGATCCACGCTATATAACCGATAGATATAAGAACTATGCTCCACGTTGGGAGCAATGTCAAAATAACGGGCCGGATATTCCAGGCCCCTTTACAGACCGTAGTAGGCCGAAGTGGCCGAGGAACGGCAGTTCAGCACTACGGGAGGAACAGAATGGTAAATAAGGAAACAGTAGAAGCTGTTAATAAATTGTTAGAGGAATCGCCGCAGCGCAAATTCATGGAAAGCGTTGATCTGGCAATCAACCTAAAACACCTTGACATGAGTCAGCCCAAGAACCGTGTTGACGAAGAGATCATACTTCCACATGGTCTTGGTAAGGACTTGAAGGTCGCTGTTTTTGCAAAAGGTGAGGTTGGTCTTCAGGCAAAAGATGCGGGTGCTACCTATGTCTTCACTGAGGAAGACATCAACGATATGAAAGAGGATAAAGCACGCGCAAGGGCAGTAGCCAATGAATGTGACTTCTTCATAGCTGAAGTACAGTACATGCCACTCATTGGTAAGAGCCTCGGTGTTGTCCTGGGTCCCAGGGGAAAAATGCCAATACCGCTCCAGCCTGGAAAGAACGTAGCTGATGTGATCAACTCCTCCAGAAGTTCCGTGCGTATAAGGTCAAAGGATAAACTGACCTTCCACGTGTCAGTGGGCCGCAGAGACATGCCGGTAGAAAAGCTGGCCGACAACATAGAAACGGTGATCTCCAGACTCGAGCAGTCCCTTGAGAAAGGCAGCCAGAACATCAGGTCGATCTATTTGACGACCACGATGGGTAAATCAGTGAAGGTGATGTAATATGGAAATTGATCACCACTCGTCACATATACCAAAATGGAAGGCCAAGGAGATCGAGGAAATAAAAGAGCTCATAAGATCCTACCACCTCTTTGGTATAGTGGGTATTGAAGGTATTCCTGCAAAGCAGCTCCAGAAAATGAGGAGAGAGCTGCAGGGAACTGCATATATCAAAGTGGCCAGGAACACCCTGATAAGAAGGGCATTGGAGGAACTAGGCCAGGATGTAAAGGATATGGCCGAATTTATTGATGTCCAGACGGCATTAGTATTTTCTGATCAGAATCCATTTAAACTGTTCAAACTTCTCGAAAAGAGCAAGACACCTTCACCAATAAAGGCCGGTGCTGTGGCTCCAAAGGACATTGTAGTTGAGGCAAGGCCAACAAGTTTTCCACCCGGACCCATTCTGGGCGATCTGCAGAAAGCTGGAATTCCTGCAGCCATTGATGGAGGCAAGGTCGTTGTAAAGGAAACAAAGACCGTGTTGAAAGAGGGTGAAAAAGCTCCCCAGTTGCTTGCATCTATGCTTAACAGGCTTGAGATCTATCCAATGGTCGTTGGACTGGACTTAAGAGCAGTTCTGGAAGAAGGATCCATATTCCGTCCAGATGTGCTGGCTGTGGACGAAACACAGTACTTCAACGACATAGCTCTGGCCGCAAAGCAGGCATTCAACCTGTCAGTATACGCAGCATATCCAACTGCAGACAACATAACAGCGCTTATCGCAAAAGCTTCAACAGAATCCAGGAACCTCGGTATTTATGCTGCCGTGTTCGAGCCGGAACTGATGGGAGCATTGATGGGCAAGGCTCAGTCACAGATGCTTGCTGTGGCTGCTGCAGCCTCAACTAAAAATGAGGACGCAGTAGACGATGAGCTTAAACAGGCCCTTGGAGCCGCAGCTGCAGCAGCAGTGAGCACAACAACCGAAACAAAGGGCGAGGAAGCCGTCGAAGCGAAAGAAGAGAAGGAAGAAGAGAGTTCTGAAGAGGACGGAATGGCCGGCCTTGGAGCACTTTTCGGATAAGACAGACTATAACTTACATTGATAAAAGGTGATTTCACATGGAATACATATACGCAGCACTTTTACTGCACAAAGCTGGTAAAGAGATTACAGAAGATGCAATAACTGCCGTTCTTCAGGCAGCTGGTACCGCAGTCAACGAATCACGTGTAAAGGCGCTCATTGCAGCCCTTGAGGACGTGGACATAGAGGAAGCCATGGCAACTGCAGCAGTTGCAGCAGCTCCGGCAGCAGCGGCCCCGGTGGCAGCAGCCGAAGCCCCAGCAGCAGAGGCAGCAAAGGAAGAAGAATCCAAGGAAGAAGCAGAAGAGAGCGGAATGGCCGGTCTCGGTGCACTCTTCGGATAAGTACTTCAACCAACTTACAAACATCTGTACATGCCCGTGTTCTACGGGCATATCTTTTTTCAAAATGTATTTTTGTACATCTGTACAGCTTTTGCTGTATCCTGTAACAGAATATTTAAATCATCAACTGATGTAGATATTGAATCATGTCCAGATCACCCTTCACGGCAACAAAAGCATTCTGGCAAACAAGGATCAGAAAACGTCCTCTTGTGCTTTCTCATGCTATCAACTCCCGCTGCAACATGAGATGTAGTTTCTGTGAATACTGGAAACAGAACGGTCCTGAAATGACATTGCAGGAGATCACCGGATTGCTGGATGAGGCAAAGGACTTTGGAATAATGATATACAATGCATGGACAGCAGAGCCTTTGCTAAGAGAGGACCTGCCACAGATCCTCCAGCATGCCAGAGAACTGGGCATAGTAACTTTTCTCATAACCAACGGACTGCTGCTGGAAAAAAGAGCAGAGCAACTTAAGGACCTGGATTACCTTTCCGTATCCGTCGATGGCATAAACAGCTATAGAGAGATAAGAGGGGTTGACTTTAAGACCAAAATACTGCCTGGTATCATAAAAGCAAAAAGATACATGAAAAATCCCATACTCATGAACTGTGTACTAAGCGGCAGGAACCTCGATGATATTGAAGAGCTCATACGACTTGCCGCAGAACTGGGCGTGAGCATAGCTTTCGAACCAATGTACGAATTTTCAGGAATAGCGGATGACGTATGGAAGAACATCGGCGTAAGAGATGTTGAGAAATATCGCAGGACAGTGGACATGATAATCCAAATGAAAAAAGAAGGTTATCCCATTATTAATTCATACACCTATCTGAAGATGGCAAGGGACATGAACACTGATTTCAGATGCCATGCAGGGGAACTTATACTAAATGTAACTGCTGATGGCACCATAGAGCATTGCAGAGTTGAAAGGGAACCCCTGGGAAACGTAAAGGACGGACTGCAAAAAGTTTGGGAAAGCAGCCGGGAAAAAAGGAAGCTAATCCCTCTTAATTGCCACAGATGCCTGTTCTTCGGATATGTGGAGAACAGCCTATTGTATGACATGAACCTCGAGGTAATGAGGCACTATAAATGGATGTGAAAATTAAGGGCTCAACTTTTTTCGATCTTTATTTCATCTTCACATCCTATTTTCAGCTTTTTTGCAGCGCTACCCCTATTAACAGCGATCTCGAGAAAACCATGGCTGCCAATAAGAACTAATAATTCTCCTATTTCTGCAGATCCGTAGGTTTCAAGAAGAGGCATTGAATTGCCGAATATTCTTATGCGTTCTTCAAAGCGGAACTTCTTGAACACATCTGAAGCCTGTATATTGGTAATGATGTTACCAAAATCATCTATATAGATGACCTGACCTGAAATGGAATCATTTCCAGCTTCAGCTGTTCCGAAGTCCAGGTGAACATGATCCTCAGTGGCTTCACCTACCTCTTCAAGGGGCATACCTTCTGATAGATAGGCGCCGATACGGGCAAATACATCCCTTCCATGAAAAGTGGCGGATACATCCCCTAGCAGACCTAAGTTTGTGATCTTGTGTATCTCCATTTTTCCCATCCGTGAAGCTGCGGGGACCATGAGACCGTTATCAGGACCAACAAAAAGATGACCTCCTGCAGAAATGACTATTGAATTCCGTGCCGTTCCAACTCCAGGATCCACTACGGCCACATGTACGGTGCCCACCGGAAAATAAGGCACTACAGAGTAGAGGGCGAAGGCTCCGGCCCTTATGTCCGCATGAGGAACAGTATGAGAAATGTCAACTATAGTTGCCCGGGGATCAATGCCCAGAATGACCCCCTTCATGGCAGCAGGGTAAACAGAACCGAAATCTGTGGTAAGGGTAATCAGCGACATATAAAATAATCGCATTTCATTGTATATTGATGTTATCAGAAGTGAAAAGAATGTCCTTAGTAAATGAAATGGCATCAGAAAGATGAGGTGTGAGTGCTTAGAACGAGCGCTCAGATCTTTGATGAGGTGCCTGTTTCAAGACAGTGGATAGTGCAGTACATTTCCTTGCGGACGGACTTGCTCTGAACATACATCTTGCTACCACAGTTCTGACAGGTTACAGTTACAAATTCCATATGATATCTCTCCTCGTTTTTCTATTAACAGGTCTTGAACACCACATTAAGTCATTGACAGAGCAATGACATCGATCCGGGACACCCCGTGATATCATGGTGGGTTCGCCACCTTACTATTGATATAGTAGATACCTCTGAATATATGTATTTAAATTTTTCTACACTTAAGAATATACTGATTCTCATAATGATGAGAAAAAGCTGTGAATGCATGTACCACACTATACCGGGATCTCTACAGAGATGCGAGGTACTACATATGCAGCAAACTTTGCTCATTCATGTAAAAAAGTCGTTACCTGCATGATCATGCACAGGCAAATAGAAGATTAGCATTATACAAGATCATCCAGATCATGGGCGAGAATCCCATACAATATGAAGATCAAAGTCGAATCCGGTTATATACAATAGGCTTCAATTATTGGATGCAACCATATTTGGAGAGTGGGATCTGATACGTGGAAAAGTACCCTCAGAACTTGCCGGACGTCAGCATGATCATCCAAATAATCCTTTTCTCCATGCTGACGTCCTTCAAGACATTCCATCCGTTTAAAAAAGAGTTACACCATTTTAAATATGATACCCGAGGTTTTACCTTAACGCGAAAAGGACAGGAGGTTTCCCTCCCATGAACATAGATCAGACTGTGATCTTTATACCAGATCACTTCCTCTTCTGGGATCCGTCGTATGGAT
Source organism: Methanomethylovorans sp. PtaU1.Bin093 (assembly GCF_002067275.1). Taxonomy (GTDB): domain Archaea; phylum Halobacteriota; class Methanosarcinia; order Methanosarcinales; family Methanosarcinaceae; genus Methanomethylovorans. The sequence continues at coordinate 8,549 of NZ_MVQX01000041.1, forward strand.
ATGTGTGATATCCTTCCTGTGCAGGCTTCTTGGACCCTGACTTCTTCTGCTCTTTCACTACCATTTATCTCACCTCCGTGTTTCTGTCCATTCCACGATAAACAGCATTTTAAAGGCTTAACTTAGTTTGAATGTATAGGCTAGGTGATTATGTTAAGCCATAAAGATGCTAGTAGAATCTAATATATAATTAAAATTATATTAATTTTTGCTGTTTAAAGAATTGTTTATTAGAGATATGAAAGTTAAGTGGCCAGTAAAAAGAACCTAATAATCAATCATTATAAAATATTCTAACGATTTTTTATTAAAATTTTATTTATATAGTAGAACAATGATTTTTATAAATATGCTTGAAAAATACTGGTCATTATTCCTTACAGCTGCTATCGGCCTGATAATTGTTGAACATCCTTATCTGGGAATAGGATTGTCATTTGTGGGTTTTGCTCTGGCAAAGCATAACGAGGATCATACGTACACAGATGCATTCTCTGTAGATATATCTAAATATGAATCTTTTGAGAGTTATGCCAATATCCATTGAGCAATATATACAATCAGAAGTTTTCAAAATCAACCGCTAAATAAAGTTTTTACAAGGAATAGACAGTGAATTCTTTTTACAGTAGTGGTATATAATGGATCTTCACCGAACCCATTAATGACCAGAGGCAAAGAAGGTAAATTGAATAACGGGAGCATGTTGTACGGATGCCCCCGAAGGTGTGTATAGTACGCCCTGACGCAAAGCGTACAAATCGTATATAGCTTTTACAGGTTAAAGAAGCTAAACCATGCAAGGTGAAAGTAATAGCAGCATCTTGTGCTATCTTCAGCTCTTGCATTAACTACCGACCTGCCCTGTAAGCTGCCAGAAGTTTCTCATGTTATGCCAGGCTTACTTCAATGACCGACCTCGCCCACTCTGCAGCATGTTCGAGTTCATCACTTTTAAGGGGGCCTTCAGGATCCTTTACTATGAACCATTCTGGCGGAACTATGAGCTTTCCTCCTTTTTTCACAAGTTTGTCTGCTATGGGTTCAGCAGCATATCCAAACCGTTTTGCCAAGATCCTGAATAAGAAGGACCTTTTGTCTGCTGCGGAAAGCCTGGTGTCAAAAGCTGCCCCTTTGATGTTTTTGAGACCATTTGCAGGGATGCTGTTAAGAAAAGCAGTTACTTCCTTCGTGGGACGAAATGCCCTGGTGGGCGAACCAACGATCAGCAGATCAAGGCCATTCAATCTATCCGGGTCAATATCACTTACCCTTACTGTTCTGACATTCCCTTGCGAACCCAT
>NZ_MVQX01000042.1 GCF_002067275.1 Methanomethylovorans sp. PtaU1.Bin093
GAAATACCATCTAATTGACCTAACTGCATGCGCACACATCTGGTAGTATTTATTTTGAAAATGTTATATAATTAAGATAAAAGTATTAAAGCTTCACCCATCTATAAATGATCCGGCCTGGTCCAGGGTAAATTACGGGGAGCATATTTTAGAACGACACATGAATCTATGCACTTGCCACATCTCGTACAGGCGCTGCTGATGTACAGGCCCCGCATATCATCGATCTCGATAGCATCTGCAGGACAGAGTCCCTGGCATATACCACACCTTGTACACATGGAAACTCTCATAAGCTGCAATACGACCTGTCTGAATATTTGAGTGGCCTTTTCTCTGACATCGGCAGTGATCAGCAGGTTACCCGAAGAGAAGAACTTGACAGTTGCATCATCAGCCCTTACAAGCAGCATCCCCATGTTCTCTGCAGTCTTTACTGGACCTATTATGTGCAGTACATCTGCTGCATCCTGCAGAGAGATGCCACCGATGTTGGCTTCAACAGTAAAACCTCCACTCGTGCAGGGAGAAACACCGCTTACAGACTCCACAGTGAAACTTTCATTGACTATAGGAACATCATGCTGGATCCCCATCTCTTCTGCAAGCTTAAGCATTTTAGGAGGGAGTTCTTTCCATCTCCATAATCCATGTTCTATGAACGATCCCGGCAAGCCTTTCTTGCTTGCCCATTCCAGCAGATAGGTATTCCAGCGTGCATGAAGGTCAGGGTGCAGCCGGGAAAAGATCTGATATTCAGCAGACAGGGAAGCAGGACACAGATAACAGCCCACTCTTTCGAACCCAAGATCATAAAGAGGATTGTATTCAAGCTTTTTCCCATATATGTATAGCCATACTTCGATCGCCCTCCAATCGCGGATAGGGAAAATATTGAGCTGTGAAGGCACAAAGGGGTTCTTCTCACTTGCAGAAATGGAAGCCCTGGAAAAAGATTCGTACCTTCTCTTGCCATCCACAGTAAGGCATACCTGCCCTTCACCTGATGACTCATCTATGAGCCTGTTGGCAGGTGCCAGCTTACATACCTTGCAACACCAGCGCATATCCTTGGCAGGAGGACCGAACCTTTCAAGGTTCTCCCAGAAAGCATCTCCTGCAGCTGATTCTTTTAATTCGATCCCCCGGCTGGAACAGAAATGCCGCGCAAATTCCACTGTTTCAGGGAACTCAATGCCTGTGTTCAGGAAAAAAGCCCTGATATCCCTGCCTTTAAGAGCATTTACCGTCAGATCAAGCACTACAAGGCTATCCTTGCCCCCGCTGAAGGAAACGTGGACAGGCAGATCCCTGTATTCCCTGCGACTGGCAACACCCTTGATCACATTGGCAGCATCCCTGGATATTTTTCCCATGTGACCTGTATTTGCCTTTAGTACATCCTGCATGGAAGCAATACGCGGTTTAAGTGAAACTTTGCTTCCGTCAAGCTTCCTCACCCTCAATACAGCATCCTGTGAGCTTTGAAGGTGTACATGGTCCGAAAGGGATACGCCAAAACCTATAAGATTGCCACACCTGATCAGAACAGTATCTCCGTTTATAATATCTTCCGTATAACTTAGAATTTGCTCAGCTTTTACCTTCTTGCCGCTAAGATGGCTGGAAGCCTTCCTTAGAACAATTGTCTTATTAGTGGTATGCTCTGCCAGTACCTTTGCACCTTCAACGGACAGGTCGAAAACATAATCCAGTGACTTCATATCAAAACGCAGTACACCAAAATGCAAACCATCAACTATAATTTCATCTGTCCTGTCCTCGCCTGTGGTTTTGTTTAGTAATACTATCCTGTCCCCGATGGGATCACATCCGAAAGCCGATAACAAAAGACCTCTGACCAGTTCCTTTTCATAGGGTGAACAGAACCTTATGTCACCGGGAGGCGACAGATCAAGACGGATGCCCTGCGCCTGGCAGACGTCACAAGCGGGCCTTAACAGAGGTACATTGCAATGCATACACCAGAAAATATGATGCTGCAGATCACCACCATGCTGTTTCCATGACCGTGAAGGTCTTGATCTGACCTGCGAATGCACACGCCTTCCGACATCAGGCTGTCCTTTAACTATCGAACATTTATTTCCGGGTCTCATTGTGGTCCAGTTAAAAAAATTCAATGACCGTGATCATGCGGTCATTGTTTACCAAGGTGATCGTTGATGGTCTGAGCCGCCAGCTTTCCTGCACCCATAGCACTTATCACAGTTGCAGCACCGGTTACCACGTCACCGCCTGCACATACACCGGGAAGGGAGCTCATGCCTGTATCATCAACAACGATAGTGCCTTTTGAAGTGGACTCCAGGCCATCGGACCCGGAGAATATGATCGGGTTAGGAGATGTGCCTATAGCGATTATCACCGTATCGGCTTCGATCTCATGTTCCGAACCTTTCACAGATACAGGTCTTCTGCGACCTGAAGCATCGGGTTCACCAAGCTCCATCCTGATACATTCCACGCTCTTGACATTCATTTTATCGTCGCCCAGAATGCGAACTGGATTGGTGAGCAATCTGAAGATAATGCCTTCTTCTTTAGCATTCTCCACTTCTTCCCTGCGGGCTGGCAGTTCATCCTCACTGCGGCGGTATACGATGCTAACCTCATCAGCACCTAGCCTCAGGGCACATCTTGCAGCATCCATTGCCACGTTCCCTCCACCAACAACTATGACCTTCTTACCTCGCTTTATAGGAGTATCATAGTCAGGGAAACGGAAAGCCTTCATAAGGTTCACACGGGTCAGGAACTCGTTGGCCGAGTACACTCCATTGAGGTTCTCCCCTTCGATACCCATGAAATTAGGAAGTCCTGCACCTGTCCCTAAAAATACTGCATCGAACTCATCTCTCAGCTCATCCAGCGTTTTGATCTTGCCAATGACGTAATCCACCTTTATGTCAACACCAAGCTGCTTTATATAGTCCACTTCCTGCCGGACAATAGCCTTTGGCAGGCGGAACTCAGGGATGCCGTAGGTAAGTACTCCTCCCGGTTCATGAAGTGATTCAAAGATCGTCACAGAATGCCCTGCCTTCGCAAGATCAGCAGCTGCTGTAAGCCCTGCCGGGCCGGAACCCACAACAGCCACTTTTTTGCCTGTGGACTTCACTTTATGCGGTGCTGCGACACCCCCGGTACTCTCATGATCGGCAGCAAAACGTTCAAGGCGGCCAATGGCTATAGGTTGGCCTTTCTTTGCAAGCACACAGTATTGTTCACATTGTACTTCCTGGGGGCAGACACGCCCACATACCGCAGGAAGGGCGTTCGTTAGTTTTATGGTCCTGATGGCCTCATCGAAATCCCTTTCAGCGACACAGGCAATGAAAGCAGGGATATCGATGTTCACAGGACATCCCTGTACACATTTTGGGTCCTTGCATTGCAGGCAACGCGCGGCTTCGGCAACAGCCTGTTCTTCAGTATAACCCAGTGCCACCTCATTGAAGTTCCTGCGCCGTTCTTCGGGATCCTGTAATGGCATGGGCTGTCTTTCTGCCATTATTGTCCACCCCCACAGGTACATTCATGCTTCTTGATGGAAATACCCTCTTCATCCCTGTAAACTGCAAGGCGGCTCATGAGCAAGTTGAAATCTACCTTGTGGGCATCAAACTCAGGTCCGTCCACACAGGCAAACTTGGTTTTACCGTCAACAGAAACACGGCAACCTCCACACATGCCCGTTCCATCGATCATTATGGGATTTAAACTTACAATGGTCTGAATACCGAAAGGCTTTGTCACCCCTGCCACTGCCCTCATCATTATGGGCGGTCCGATGGCAACAACCCGGTCCACGTGTTCGCCATTCTGTAGCAGTCTCTGGAGCACATCGGTCACAAAACCATGATGGCCTTTGGTACCGTCATCGGTACATACCAGTAATTCATCGCTTACAGCCCGCATCTCTTCTTCAAGGATCAGCAAGTTCTCGCTCCGGGCACCTATGATGGTCATTACTTTATTACCTGCGGCCTTGTAGGCCTTCGCCTGGGGATAAGCAGGGGCCACTCCCACGCCTCCTCCCACCATCACAACAGTGCCGAGCTTTTCGATCTCAGAAGGAGTACCCAGCGGTCCTACGAAATCCTGAAGCGTGTCCTGAGCATTCAGTGTGGCCAGTTGTTTGGTTGTCTTTCCCATCTCCTGGAAAATAATGGTCACAGAACTTTCTTCAACACTATAATCTGCAATTGTGAGAGGGATCCTTTCACTTTGCTCATCGATCCTGATTATCACGAACTGCCCGGGCTTTGCAGCTCTTGCCACGTCAGGTGCGAACACCTTCATCAGATGCACCTGATGTACCATATCCCGTTTCTCAATTATCCTGTATGACATTTGATCACGTTTCAGACTGGATTGGAGGATTATGTTGCATAGGATAATATTAATAGTACTTAAGAATTCAGTTGAGACATCGTAAAAATTAGAGGTATCAGATATAGTAGAAAAGACGGGATTTTTATCATCAGTTCACAACAGACTATATCACACTTTGGGGGTCAATATGTATACATCGGTAATGATATTTACCACATCGGTGTTTTCTCCGAGCCAATTGAGGGCAGTTCCATTAGGATTTGCCGCATTGATGTCTCCCGTAAGCACAAAAAAAGTGGTATTTTTATTCTCATGCACAATATTGTCCAATTCCTGCTGACCATATCCGGACACTTTTAGATAGGTCCCGTCAGTAGAATTATCATAATAGAATCTAAGTGGGTTTGAGATGTAACCTGGAAGTGGCACGATTATATCCCCCTGCCGGGTAATGGTGGTAATATAAGATGCCACATTCCTCCAATCTTCTTTTTGAGGGGAAGAATAGTAGTTTACAATGGGAATCAGGGCACTTAGAAAGAAAAGAGATACAAATACGATAGCCAGAACTTGCTGCTTTTTCTCTGATAAGTTCCTGTTGCTTTTTGGTACTGTGTTAACAGAGAATATGAAACTGGAAGTCGCAGTCAAACCACGTGAAATTATAATAAGATAAGCAGGCAGGATGAAAAGAAGATACCGTGGATGAAAGGGCATTATGTCTGAAAGATAATAACTCACCATAACCGGGAGAACTAACCATGAACAAAGTAAAAAAGCCTGCCTGCGGTTGGACAGGATCATCGCTATAACACCTAAAGCAAAAAAGGTGAGGTAAAGCAGAGAAGGAGATGGGGAAAGCGTAAGATGGGAGAGCAAGCTTGTAATGAAATAGGTCTGGTCAACACCCCATGTCACTTCCCCGCCTACCCGTGAAGCTGCCTGTTCAAAAAAAACCTGAATGCGGGGAATAATAAGAACTATAACGGAAGCTACACTGATAAAAAAAACCTTTGCTTGCGGCAAAAGTTTTGATCTGAAAAGCAGTTTTCCGTTTTCATAAGAAAACAAGAGAATTGTAAAATATAGTATCTCTATAGGAAATATGAAGAAACCGAAATAATGAGTATAGATGTTCAGCACTGTGAGAACAACGAACAAAAACCAGAAACTATTGCACTTATCCTCAATGGCCACGTAAAAAAAGAAAATAGAACCAAGAGTCAGAAATACCATCATTGAGTACATCCTTGCCTCCTGAGAATAGTATATATGAGACAAGGAGATAGAAAGCAAAAAAGAACTGATAAGACCTTCTTTTACACTGAATAAACGTGTTCCCAGCATATAGAGTACTGGAATGGCAAGTACTCCGAATACCATGGATGGAAAGCGCAATAGTATTTCAGATTTCCCATCAAATAGAAAAAAATGTACCACAAAATAATAAAGAGGGGGATGGACATCGTTCTTTGTTGCCTCGTAGATTCCAAAAAGGGTATCAGATGACAAAAAATAAGTGGTTGCTTCATCAAGCCATACTGATTCTGCCCCAAGCTGATATATCCGTAAAAAAGCACCTATAAAAATTATTGCTAATATCAACTGTAGTTCTCTGGCCGATCTAATAATGCTTATATATCGGGATATTTTACCCTCAACTTTAGAATTCGGATCCATAGGTGAAACTTTATCAGATGATAGTTGCTTTTGAACCGACATATAATGACCCTATTCCCAGAATTTAAAAAGTGATCGCTCCAGTTATTAAACACCGAATTGTCGTAATGAATGAACATTGACCATTATATAATTTAAGATGCCTTGCCAGCCAACAATTCCTGCTGCCACATCAAATGCTTCGGACTTATTTAATATTATAGGATTTAATATTAAAAGGATATTCCTGACAAAGATCATAAAGACGGATAAATTATCGTATGCAGAGAATATTGGTAACTGATATATATTAATAGGCTTTTTTAGTATATAATTCTGGATCAGACAACTAAAAAATTAACTTTGATCGATCTAAATGCAACTAATCTGGCCTGGAATATCGGCTAATCAATTTAATATATACTTTAAAAGAGGAGATGAAAACATTAAATCACTCATCCTTGCCGGTGGATCTGGAACACGGTTATGGCCATTAAGCAGAAAGCATAATCCTAAACAATTCCTGAAACTTGAAGATACTTCCTTTTTCCAGAACACCTTAATGCGCTGTCTGGAGGTCTCTGATATATCCGAGATCTTCGTTGTGACAAACGATTCACAGCGATTCTTTGTTACCGGTCAGGCTAAAGAGCTGGGATATGACCTGCCTTCCGGGAACGTACTGATAGAACCTGAACCAAAGAACACCCTTCCAGCAATTAGTTTTGGTATGCGGGAAATAGTAAAAAGGTTTGGAAAATCCATAGTGGGTGTTTTTTCCTCGGACCATGTACTTGACATACGTGCGATGGAGACCATCAAAGGCGCACAAACGCTTGCAATGGAACACCTGGTCACTTTTGGCATAGTGCCCACATCACCACATACAGGCTATGGGTACATAAAGCCAGCTGAAAAGGTCGGCACTGGCTACAAGGTAGCCGAGTTCAGAGAAAAACCAAATCATGATGATGCATTGAAGTATCTGAAAGAAGGATGCCTGTGGAACAGTGGAATGTTCCTTTTTGACACTGATGTGTTCTTCAGGGAACTGCAGCAGCATGAGAAAACCTTTTCCAAGGCCTTCGACCCGGAAATAGATCCGGATGCCAGTATTGAAGAGATATACGGAAAAGTGAGGACAATATCCATAGATTATGGAATTATGGAAAAGTCCAGGAACGTTGTGGTGGTGCGCCTGGAGCATAAATGGAGCGATCTCGGTAATTTTAATGCAATATACGAGGAGTCAGAAAAGGACGATAACGGGAATGTGATCTATGAATGCGAGGACATTCTGATCAATTCCAGGAACAATCTCGTTTATTCAAAAAGTGATAAGCTTGTGGCTCTCATAGATGTGGAGAACATGGCGGTTGTCGATACGCCGGATGCGCTGCTGGTATGCCCGAGAAATAGCAGCCAGAAAGTAAAACTGGTGGCTGATACTTTACACAGCAAAAATGACGAAAGGGCTTATCTGCAGCAGACAGTATACAGGCCATGGGGCTCCTATACCGTTATGGAGAAATCCGACAAACACAAGATAAAGAACATAACAGTGGAGCCAAAAAAGAAGCTGAGCCTGCAGCTCCATTACCACCGCAGCGAGCATTGGATAGTTGTCAAGGGAATGGCAACCGTGCAGATCAATGATGAGATCTTTTTCCTGAGGCAGGGAGAAAGCACTTTCATCAGAGCCGGCATGCAGCATAGGCTTTCAAACGAAGGGAAATTGCCTCTGGAACTCATAGAAGTGCAACTTGGAGAATGTGTGGACGAGGATGACATCGTGCGTTTTGATGATGAGTATGGGCGAGTGAAACAAGATAGAGGATGAAAAATGACGATCAAAAAAGCAGT
>NZ_MVQX01000043.1 GCF_002067275.1 Methanomethylovorans sp. PtaU1.Bin093
AGAAGCCCAGGAAAGCAAATCACATACCCAGGAGCTGGCGGACAGAGCAGCCAAGTGGCTTACTATCATTTCTCTTACGGGTGGAACTATCACTTTATTGGTGTGGTCACAGTTGATGGATATGGACCTCGCGTTCGCTCTGGAAAGAGCGGTCACGGTAATGGTAATAACATGTCCTCATGCCCTAGGGCTTGCAATACCCCTTGTAGTTGCCATATCCTCCGCAGTCGCAGCTCGTAATGGCCTGCTTATCAGGAACCGTGTGGCCTTCGAGAACGCACGTAACCTGAATGCCATTATCTTTGACAAGACCGGTACTTTGACCACTGGCAAGTTTGGTGTGACAGAGATAGTTATTTTGGACACTACGATAAAGGAAGAAGAATTATTGAAATATGCAGCATCTGTGGAAGCTAACTCGGAACATCCGATCGCCAGGGGTATAGCAGCATCTGTGGAAGATGTATATAAAGTGGACAATTTCCTGTCCATTCCCGGAAAAGGAGCCCAGGGAATTGTGGAAGGAAAAGATGTGAAGATGGTCAGTCCTGGATACCTGAGGGAACAGGGCATCATTATCGAAAATGAAATTATAAGCAAGCTCATATTACAAGGTAAGACAGTCGTTTACGTAATGATCGAGGGAAAAGTGAAAGGTGCCATTGCATTGGCCGATATTATCAGGCCCGAAGCAAAACAGGCTGTTAAGACCCTTAAGGAAATGGGTATCAAATGCATGATGCTTACTGGTGATCATGAACAGGTTGCAAGATGGGTTGCTGAGGAAACAGGAATTGATGAATACTTTGCAGAGGTGCTGCCACAGGAAAAAGCTGCCAAGGTAAAGGAGGTGCAATCAAGAGGTCTTGTGGTTGCTATGACAGGAGATGGCGTGAACGATGCACCTGCCCTTGCCCGGGCAGACATAGGAATTGCCATAGGTGCGGGTACTGATATTGCAGTGGAAACTGCGGATATAATACTGGTCAAAAGCAATACAAAGGATGTTGCTTCCATTGTCAGTCTTTCCCGGGCTACTTACAGGAAGATGTTGCAGAACCTGTTCTGGGCCACAGGATATAATGTTGTGGCAATACCCCTTGCTGCAGGTATACTTTATGAGCAAGGAGTGATGCTGTCTCCTGCTGCGGGGGCTGTACTCATGTCCCTGAGCACTATCATCGTAGCCATCAATGCAAAATTCCTGTCAATAGATTGAAAAGATATATTATCACCAGTAATTGCTGTAATAAGTTTGTCCGTACTCGAAGATTATATGTACTGCAACTTTATTCTACTAAGAGATACTTTTAGTATCTGCTTCCTGTTAACAGGAATCATCATCTGGATATGAACCGGATAGATCTTTCAGAAATATCAAAAGGGATCATTATGGAAATCAATGGCGTCGAAATAGAGGACACTTTTGCAGAGGCCTTTCCTATCAAGATAGGTAGAGTATTGATCACAGCAGCCACAAAACGCTGGGCAGAGGTAGCAGCTACTGAAGCAACAGGCTTTGGTACTTCCGTTATCATGTGCCCTGCTGAGGCAGGTATCGAAAGGTTCGCAACATGCGAAGAAACACCAGATGGCAGACCCGGTGTGTACATCCAGATCTGCACCTTCAAGTTCGATATTCTGGAACACCAGCTCTTGGAGAGGCTCGGACAGTGTGTTCTGACCGCCCCCACTACTGCAGTGTTCAATGGCATGCCAGAAGCTGAGAAACAGTTTAATGTGGGCTTTAAGCTCAAGTTCTTCGGTGATGGTATGGAGTCCCAGAAAGAGATGGCGGGTCGCAAGATGCACAGCATACCCCTTATGGAAGGAGACTTCCTTGTGGAAGAGAACATTGGTGCGGTATCCGGTATCGCCGGTGGTAACTTCTTCATCCTGGGAGACAGTCAGATGAGTGCCCTGACAGCCGCAGAGGTTGCTGTTGACGCTATTAAGGAGCTTGAAGGTACGATAACTCCTTTCCCGGGAGGTATTGTTGCCAGCGGTTCCAAGGCAGGTTCTAACAAGTATGCCAAGTTCATGAAGGCCACAGCCAACGAGAAGTACTGTCCTTCCATCAGAGACAAGGTACCTGACACTGAGATCCCGGCAGATGTGAAATCAGTGTACGAGATCGTTATCAATGGTGTCAGTGAAGAAGCCATCAAGAAGGCAATGGCTGTCGGTATCAAGGCAGCTGTGACAGTTCCTGGTGTTAAGAAGATCACTGCCGGTAACTACGGCGGAAAACTCGGAAAATACCAGTTCAGACTTCATGACCTCTTCTGAGGTCGAAGCTGAACTTTTCTTTTTCTTTCTTTTTTTTAAAATATCATAGACCTATTACGGTCAAGCCTGCATGCAATGCGGACTCAAGGAAATCCTTAGCTTCGATCCCCAGTATCTGGAGTATTACATAGGCACCCACGATACTTCCTGCCATAGCTCCCAGATTGGCCAGAGATGTCACAAGAAGGACACGGAAGAAATTATTCTTCATCATATCTTTCATTGATTCGGCTTCCACGAGATTTTTCAGATCCTTTGTGGTAGGGTTGCGATATTTAGCTTCTCTGAGCCCTGCATACCATCCAGCAGCCACAGCTGGATTAAGAGTGGTCATCCAGGCCACTAAAAAGGATGTTAGTACCGAATAAGGATGGCCTCGTGCCAGCGCAGTGCCCAGGGCACTTAAACCCCCGGTGATGAGAAACCACCAGATGAACACTATACCAAGGGTTTTCAGAGAAACACCTGAAATGAGCAATAGCGCAAAGGCTGCAAGAGGAATAGCTAGCATTATAAGGCCAAAGATCTTAAAAAAGCTGAACCTTTTCTTCGGGAGCACCTCTACTGATCCCGGGCGCGGGAGGGTTTCAGGGTGCAACAGATAGTTCTGTATGCCTGCCCTATGACCTGCACCTACTACAGCAATGATCTTTTTTCCGCCACCAGCTGCAAGCCTTATAAGATTGGAGGCCATATAGGCATCCCTTTCATCTATAAGCACCTTTACAGCATTAGGAGAAGTACCACGGAACTCTTCCACGAGCATTGTGACTATGTCCTGGTTCGTGATCGTGTCCATATCGATGTCCTTAGTGCCACCTATACCCAGAACTGCTGCTACCAGACCTGCAAGCATCTTTAATTTCTCTATGAAGCCCATTTTGCTCCAGAATCTCTGCAAAGTGACCTGCACGTCTCTGTCGATGAGCGCTATTCGTGCCCCATGTGCTTCAGCAGCATCTATTGCCTTGATCATCTCGGCACCAGGCTGGACTCCCATCTCATCAGCGAACTTTTTCTGCACATGGGCCAGCAGCATATGTATCATGTACTGATATATCTTGCCGCCTTTGAGGATCTCCTTGATAGGAACCTCAGTGTCAGTGGTTTTGCCTTTGAGGCTATCGTAGCGGGGTTTGCACAGCTCTACAGCAACAATATCAGGTTTTTCCCTTTCTATAGCTGCATTGACCTCTGCAACGCTCTTTTCAGATACATGGGCTGTACCGATTATGATGATCCTGGAAGGCTCAATTTCTGAACCATGCTCTCCTGAAGAAGGAGATGAAAGATTATAACAACTCTGCTGGTTTTCAGGGGGACATGTGTCGGTTATGAAGGTTCCTGAATTACCGGAAGAGTTCGAATCATAAACTGATAGATCTGAAGAAGAAGTAATACTGATGAGGGGATCAGAAATAGTGCTATCTTTTTCATTAACTGGGTTTTTCACAATACACCTCACAAATGATTTGATGGAACAAATATCATTAGCTTTTTAAATGTTTTTATGTTTATTATATTAGTTCCCCATGGGTTACAACTGTTCATTAGAAAGCATCATTGCCCTCATAAGATCCGTTCTGGAGAGAATGCCCACCACAGAACCAGTAGAATCTACAACTAGTACTCTTCCTATATTATTTGACATCATCAATTTGAAAGCCTCTGAAGCTTTAGCGTCCGCAGTCAATGAAATAACAGTAGTGGTCATAATATCTCTTACTTGCAAGACTGCTCTTTCAAGAGAAGGGACTTTATGTACATCACTTAACGTGACGATCCCTTTTAAATAATTGCCTTCCATAACAGGGTACCCCATGTGTTTGTGCTCGAACATAAAATGTAATAGATCGTCAATGTTCATATATGGGGATACTGATGTGACTTCCGGACTCATGACATCAGAAACTGAGTATTTTTCGAGAGTTACGGTGACTGTTGTAGACCTGTCTTCTTCAGAAGCTCCTATGTAAACGAAAAAAGCTATTAATATCAGCCAGGGATTAGAGAAAAGGCCGATTATTCCCATAAGAAAAGCAAAGATCTTTCCTACAGAAGCAGCATAGTGTGTGGCTTGTACATAGTTCATCCTTTTTGCGTACCATGCCCTGAGAACACGCCCGCCGTCCATCGGAAATGCTGGCAGGAGATTAAAAAGACCCAGCACTATGTTTATAGAGCTCAGGATGTTGAACATCATGTAAATAGGTGTTGCGGCGTAAGAAGCTATCAGGGAAGCCACGAGAAAATTGGCTAGGAAAATGGCAAAACCAATAATTATGCTCACAAGGGGACCTGCAAAGGCCATTTTAAGCTCTTGAGATGGATTTCTGGGTATCTCCTCCATCGACGAGACACCACCAATGAGCATCAGCGTTATGTCTTTTATTTCTACGCCATATCTCTGAGCTACAAGTGAATGGCCTAGTTCATGAAGAAGCACACAGAAAAACAGAAGGACAGTAGTTGTAAAGGATAGCAGATAGTTCAGCAATGGAGTGGCCTGATCCTGAAAGCCAAAGGGAGCAGGATTTGTGGCAAATACCAGGGCGAAGACAGGCAGTATGAACAAAAAAGTAACGTGTAATTTGATGGGTATGCCGAAAATTTTCCCTATTTGAAATGATGTTTTCATGGTTAACCTTGTCTGATATATTCATATTTATTATTATCTTATTAGCTTGTTGCCAATTTAATACTTTCACCCAGCTTGGTATTCCTTTATATCTTCTGGATAATTACTCAGTATTATACCGGGATTGATGAACACACGCCTTACAAGCTTCAAGGCCAGGTATCATCAATTCCCAATATTTGATCCATCCCCTCAATGCTTAACCGGAACATGGCTTGGGTCTTTAAAATGCTGTTAAGAGAGCATTAAATCCGTTAGTTTCTCAAGACATGTTACCGGTCCCGTCAAAGATCACAACTTTCAGACCCTGCATTGTTAGATTTTTTGTTAGAACATTGTCAATGTTTCAGGACTGTTTTTAAGTCCTGGACAAAAGCTATTATATTTTCTTCTGTCATATGAGGCATAACAACAAGCCTGATAGAAGATGGCTGTTTTGTTATAGAAACTTGCCAACCAAATCGAATGGCTAATTCCTTGCGTATCTTCTTTGGCTCTGATACTGATAAAGCTACAATGTTCATCACAGGATCGATAACAGGATCAACTCCGATCTTTTTAACTTCTTCTAAAAGCAGATGAGTTAATTGCATGCATCTGTCAACAATTTGACGATAGCCTTCCTTACCTAAATACTTCATTACAGCGTATGTTCCAGCCACTGAAGCTCCACTGCGAGTACCGGTAAGAGTGCACTGGCTACTGATGGTCAAATACGGGGTATCTACTTTCAAAGAATCTATCATTTTTTCTTCTCTGAAAAGCAAGGCTCCTGAAGGAATAGTACTCATACCCATTTTATGAGGATCTATTGCGATTGAAGTCACACCAGGAAGAGAGAAATCAAAGCACGGATGCCCGCTGATAAAAGGGAGAACAAAGCCTCCAAAAGCTGCATCCACATGAAGAAAAATACTGTTATCCATAGCAATTTTGGATAATTCAGAAATTG
>NZ_MVQX01000044.1 GCF_002067275.1 Methanomethylovorans sp. PtaU1.Bin093
TTAAAAAGGTTTATAAGGATTGTTAAATCTAAGTCTACAGGTAATTTCGCAGGTGAAATCATGCAATTATTGCTCATCCATTCTGATTATATCGAATATGAGGTCAAGAAAAGCACCCCGGTGGCAGAGAAGATCGAAGATCCCATGAAGTCTGGCAGGCTGGAGGATGCACTCACTGTTTTCATTGCCGTAGAGAAGGCAGATGAGGCAGATCCCGACGAAATGGTACAAAAAGGTGTCTCTGAGATCGAGAAGGTTGCAGGGCAGGTAAAAACCGAGAGCATCATGCTTTACCCTTATGCTCATCTAAGTTCAGCTCTCTCTTCCCCCAAAGTTGCAGTTCATGTGCTAACAGCCATGGAAAAGGAACTCTCGGGGAAGTATACTGTAAAGAGAGCTCCATTTGGCTGGTACAAGGCATTCAGGATCAGCTGCAAAGGCCATCCTCTGTCCGAGCTGTCCAGGTCGATATCTCCTGAGAACAAAGATGGTGTCAATGTTGTCTGCGCCCTTGAAGGAAAACCGGAGGTTGTTTCCGAAGCTTTGAAAGCTGAGGGCACTGCCAGATCATACTGGCGCATCCTCGCTCCTGATGGCGAGCTCCACGAAATGGATAGCTTTGATCTCAAAGGGCATGAGAACCTGAGCAAATTCGTGGATTATGAGATCTCCAAGAAAAGAGAAGTTGACAGAGCCCCGCCACACGTGGAGCTTATGCGCAGGCTTGAGATAGCGGATTATGAGCCGGGATCGGATTCCGGTAACATGCGCTATTATCCCAAAGGCCGCCTCATTAAATCCCTGCTGGAGAACTATGTGGTCGAGGAATCCATCAAGGTAGGGGCTATGGAAGTTGAGACTCCCCTGATGTATGACATGAACCACCCTACTCTTAAAAAGTATCTTGACAGGTTCCCTGCAAGGCAGTATTCCATTGAATCCGATAAAAGGCAGCTTTTCCTGAGGTTTGCCGCTTGTTTTGGCCAGTTCCTGATCAATCATGATATGACCATGTCCTACAAGAACCTCCCTCTGAAGATGATCGAGCTCACTCGCTACAGTTTCCGTAAGGAGCAGAGGGGAGAGCTTGTGGGTCTGCGTCGCCTGCGGGCGTTCACCATGCCTGATATGCACACTCTGTGCCATGACATGGATCAGGCAATCGCTCAGTTCGAGGAACAGTACAATATGTGTATCCGCATTCTGGACCAGGTAGGTATCAAAGTTGACGATTTCGAGGTTGCCATCAGGTTCACAAGAGATTTCTACGAAGAGAACAAGGATTTCATCACCAACCTTGCCCGCATTGTGAACAAACCGGTACTTGTAGAGATGTGGGATACACGTTTCTTCTACTTCGTGCTCAAGTTCGAGTTCAACTTTGTAGATGCGCTGGCAAAGGCAAGTGCTCTTTCCACAGTGCAGATAGATGTGGAAAATGCTGAAAGGTATGACATAAAATACGTGGATGTCACCGGTGAAGAGAAACGTCCGACAATTCTGCACTGCTCTCCAAGTGGTGCTATAGAGCGCTGCATCTATGGTTTACTGGAAAAAGAGGCCATGAGGGCCGAACGCGGAGAGGTGCCTATGCTTCCGGCGTGGCTTTCCCCTACTCAGGTAAGGGTGCTTCCAGTATCTGAGAAGCATCTGGAGTTCGCAAAGCAGGTTTCGGAGAAGCTGCATTGCCGTGTGGATATCGATGACAGGGAAGATACTGTGGGCAAGCGTATACGTGAAGCAGGACGCGAATGGGTCCCATATGTGGTCGTCATCGGGGATAAGGAAGTTGAGACCGGCAGAATAAATGTGACCATAAGGGCGGAATCCCAGGCCAATCGCCCGAAGACTGTGGAAATGTCAGTCGATGAACTGGATTCCCGCATACAGGCAGAGATCGCTGGTTTGCCATACCGGGGTCTGCCTCTTGCAAAGATGCTCTCTATGAGGCCAAAGTTCATATAAGATGGTTCCTGAATACCCTTTCATGGATGTTGGACACGTACTTGCTGAAGTCCATGTGTGTGGGAGGGTACAGGGAGTCTTTTTCCGTCAGTTCACAAAGAACACTGCACAGGAACTTGGTATTGCAGGTTATGCCCGTAACCTTCCCGATGGTTGCGTACAGGTCGTGGCCGAAGGGCCTAAGGACTCTGTTGAAATACTCTTGCAAAGGCTAAGAGCAGGTCCTCCTATGTCCCGTGTGGATTCACTGGAGGTTGAATGGAAACAGGCTTCAGGCGAATTTACAGGCTTTGCCATAAGAAGGTAAGCATGTAGATATTTGGATCGAATTGAATTTTCTTTACGGCTAAGTTATATCAAACTCATCAGAGAACAGTGGGACGATGAAC
The DNA here is from genome assembly GCF_002067275.1 of Methanomethylovorans sp. PtaU1.Bin093. GTDB lineage: Archaea > Halobacteriota > Methanosarcinia > Methanosarcinales > Methanosarcinaceae > Methanomethylovorans. The sequence continues at coordinate 2,355 of NZ_MVQX01000044.1, forward strand.
AACATAGTAATTGTCAGATATGGGGAATTGGCGCTCAAGAGTCCTGGTGTCAGGAACCACTATGAAAAGGTCCTTATGCGCAATATCGCAGCTATGCTTGATCAGCGTGGTGTGGAGTATTCAGGTCTGAGCCGGGAATGGGGAAGGATCTTTATCAAGACTTCCGATGAAACAGCTGCAAGTGCGGCAGCTGATGTTTTTGGTGTGGTGTCCGCATCATTTGCAACTGCTGTTGATGCAGATCTTGATGCCATATCACGAAAATGTGCTGATATCGGTGCAGGTTTCATCGAGGGGGGAGATTCCTTTGCCATAAGGGCTCGCAGGACCGGCAATCATGATTTTTCTTCCCAGGACGTAGGACTGAAATGCGGAGATGCTGTGTGGGAGCGCTTGCTGTCAGCAGGCAAAACTCCTCTAGTGGATCTTACTACGCCGGATAAGGAAATTTTTGTAGAGGTACGCCAGAAGGAAGCTTATGTGTTCACGGAAAACTCCAGAGGTGTGGGTGGTCTACCGCTGGGCACCCAGGGGAAAATGGTTGCCCTTGTGTCCGGTGGCATCGATTCTCCTGTAGCTGCCTGGCTTATGATGAAAAGGGGTGTTGAGATCATCCCTGTATACTGCAGTAATGAACCCTTTGCGGACGATTCCACCAGGCAGCGTGCACTGGATAGTATAAGAGTGCTGCAGCAATGGGCTCCCGGTCATCCGTTCAAAATATATGAGGTCCCACATGGATGTTCCCTGAAGGCTTTTGTTGAGCAGTGTTCCAGGAACAAGACATGTGTACTGTGCAAAAGGACCATGTACAGAGTTGCCTATGAGGTCATGAAGCGTGAAGGTGCTGCAGGGGTTATCACAGGTTCCTCTTTAGGGCAGGTAGCCTCCCAGACCTCTGCAAATATGTACGCTGAACTTTACGGGCTTGCCATACCGCTCTACCATCCCCTGATAGCCCTTGATAAGGCGGATATAATTGATATTGCAAGAAAGATAGGTTCATATAATGTATCGGTCAGGCCTGTAACATGTTGCTCGGCTGTGCCGGAAAGACCCGAGACCAGATCAGAATGTGATTCTTTGCTCGCTGAGGAGAGTAAAGTAGATATCGATGGCCTGGTGAGGTATTCCGTTTCGGGAGCAAAGGTATTCAAATTCTGATCTGTGCCTTTTCTAAGGTCTATTTGAGCTTTTTCACTTAGGTTCTATTTTGTTACAGTATATACTTGCACACTATACACATGCTTATCATCATAATGATGATTTGTATCTGTCTCCTCATACGCTTTATTCGCTTTGGATTAAATGCAAAATCCTTATATATTTTGATAACGTATGCACAGAATAGGCGCACAGAGTAACAACAACATGAATTTCTAGCACAAATTTCATCCTTTATCTCTCGTCCATTCCCTCAAATTTCATGTGCGCCTGCTTTTAATCTATTTTAAGTGCGATCATGTTTCTTGTTTTTAACTTCCACTTCCCGTTCTAACTGTAAAACTCTTATCAAATACATAAATTGTCACCCAACAACTTTTATATAAATAAATGTATAATTCATACTGATTAATTTAAATCTAAAAACATCTGAAGTTGAGACTCTATGAGTAAATTTCCATGGGAAACAGCAGGCCAGAAGAAGGAAGGGGAGCAAAATGCTGCTGCAAATGCCGCACCAGGTTCCCCGCCATTTGCTCCCGGTGCTCAGGTCCCGGACATTTTCCAGAAAGCTTTTTCAGGATCGGTAATGCAGGAGACAAGTATTGCCGCTCCTGAGAAAAGTTCATCCAAATCCTCTTCTGAGGTGCCACCACCGTTGTTTTCTATGGGAATACCCGATCTCAGTTCTCTCCAGTCTGGTCAACAAACTACAAACGCCCCGATCCCTCCTTTTCTAAAGGACGGGGGACAGGGATCTTTACCTACATTCTTTTCCCAGGAGCCATCAATGGCATTTCCAGCGGTTCATGAAGGTGAAACAAAGAATCCGCCGAAAGCACAGACTGCTAAGAACAGAATACTACCTCTTTTTGAAATGGCATTACCTGATGATGTTCCCAACGATGGTGGTCCAATACAAGCTCATGAAAAACTTGAAGTCAACTCTTCAGATTTATCAAAGCTCAATGCTCAGGATTCGAATATAAGTGGCACCAGCCCTTTTAGTTTACCGGTATCTCCAACTCCAGGCGGAAATATTTCCTCTTCTCCTCAGCGGTTTCCTGTTTTTGACACTGTGGTCCCCTCTCCGCAAAATGAGGCTTATGTGCCGACTTTAGCCCCGTCGTTCCCACCTCTTCAGGGATCTGTGCCTTCAGATCAACATACTGTTACTTCTGGTTCAGGTAGTCCTTTTGATCCCATCCCAGGTAAAGTCCCGAATGTTCCTTTTCCGGGCACTCCATCTGCCTTCAGCATTCCTGGCAATCCTCCTGCGGCAGATATATTTTCTGCTTCCCGTGATCCTTTCGCTCAGGGCATTCCCTCCTCAGCGGCTGACCCTTTTGCAGGCCAGGCCAATCCTTTTGGTGGCGCTCCCGGTCCATCGGGTCCAGCTCCTTTTCCGTTCTCCGGGCCTAATCCTTCGTTTTCAGATGGGCCCACTCCTGGTTCTGTCACTACAGTACCAGAGAAAAAGCCAGGCATAGGCGGAAGGATGGCTGATGTTCCCGGAAACCTGGCAACGAGTATAAGCGAGCTGGCAAATTCCATTGTTGTAAATGTTAGAAACCTTACTAAAGGTAAAAGTCTGCTGGAAAAAATGGAGAAAATAAAGGAAGGCAATGTTCACGAAGAGGACAATTCTCTGAAAACTCCTGATGCTTTGGTATATGAAGGCGGAGCGCAGGCAAGAGGCGCTGTATCATCCACTGCGTCAAATGCCTCTCCTTTTGGTCCGGCACCTTCAGGCTCATTATCTTTTACACCTTCCGGAGGTGGTGCTGGCTTTTCAATGCCCGCTCCACAATTCGCGCAAGATGGCTTGTCAGATGATCATGCTATCAGTATCTCTCCGGGTGATTTTGTAAAAGTTACTCCTGTGGAGAACCCATTGTTCGATTTTCCGGAAGCTCTTAAGATCGATAATAATTCCCAGCCACCACTTCCTGCTTACAATGATCTCGCAGAAGGTGCTGCAGGTATGCAGCAGGGATCGTCCGATACCCTTTACCAGCCTGAGAAAGTGGCTGAAGAGGTGCCTTTCCCTGCCGCAGGCAAGAGTTCAAAAGGATGTGCTCCTGCCGGGTCCAGGGAACTCGATGATATCAGAGAGAAGCTGGAATCCTCTGCAGGGAATATCTCTCAGGTGTATGGCATGTACGAGGAGCTGTCAGGGAATGTGGCTGTTCTTGGCGATTCTGTGAGGTCCCTGCAAAGTTCTTCTGAGGACATGATGAAAGCAACGGGCATGAAGTTCGATAACCTGGATGAGCGTATAGTCCGGCTGGAGTCGCACCTGTCGGGTATGGAACAACAGGTGGCTCATGTCCTGTCTGAGAACAAGACCATCATGTCAAGTCTTTCCAGTATCGAGCAGCATATTTCCGAGCTTGTGGGGTCCTACACGGCTCTTGTCTCTAAGATACAGGAAAATGCGCAGGAAAACGATGAACGCTTCTCTGCTTTGTCGGCTAAGGCAGGTCAAATGGAAACCCTTGTCCCGAGACTTGCGGGTATGGAGAGGTCAGGCGTGGAAATGTCCGCAGCTATGCAGGATATGAAAGGCAATGTTCTAAAGCTCGGAAATGACGTTTCAAATGTCTCGGCTGCGCAGCAAGGGATGAGGGATGAGATGACCGAGCTGTCCAAGTATGTGGAAGGGGAGCTTAAAAAAGTAGGGGCCAGAGGCAAATCGGCAGGTCAGAGCATACAGCTTGCACACATCATGAAAAATTCCTCCAGCATCAAGCTGTGTATGGAATGGCTTGAGTTCCTTATGGAACTGGTGGGAAGGAACAATCTTCCAGATATTCTCTCTTACTATGAGGAGCTGGGCTGGATCACAGAGGAAGTGCGTATGGAACTCATGAGGTATGCCGAAGGTATCGATTTCTATATGGAGAAACCCGACTGGAAGCTTACTCCGGACGACCATGTGAAGTCTATCTGGTTCATTGAGAACCTTGCGGGGATCAAAGTGGACAAGAATAAACTGTCCGT
>NZ_MVQX01000045.1 GCF_002067275.1 Methanomethylovorans sp. PtaU1.Bin093
ATCTTTTCCACTGCATCCAGATTACGTACGACATTGTCAAGATAGCCCAGTACATCGCCCGGATAAGCGGTCACACCGTACATGTCTTCCATTTTATGCACAATGCCCGCAGGATCGTAGCCTTCCATGCGGGTCTCCACGATCTTTGCAGAAAAACGACGTTCTGCACATCCACAATATGGGGAGTCCTTGCATTTGCAGGTAAGGAAAGCCGCTGCAAATTCAAAGAGCTGGTCCTGTATGTTCTGGTCAAGCTGAGAGATATTGTCGCCCTCGAATATTATATCAAGGGAAGCCCCCTGGAACACCCGGGAAGGAACATTGATGTCCAGAGCTGTGGATATCTGTGCAGCATACTTAAAATAGACACCATCAAAGAACTCCAGGTTCGTTACGATCTCAAGCGGCCCCATCCCCTTAAGCACCGCGTCCCGTATAAGGAACGCTGAAGACACTGACAGGAAATGGCCTGCAGCTATCTGGCCGAAAGGCGTAAGGGAGATATTGTCCTCCCTTTTTTCAAGGAACTTGTAGTGTACCAGCCTGGTAACAAGTTTTGCGAGCTCAAATGTACCCAGCATCCGTTTATGGATGGCTGTCAGATCTTTCTTTGAAGAGGTAACAGCTGCCGATGCCAGTATCTCTTCCATCTGTTCATCTTCACCATAATCCAGTGAAGATGGCATCATGTTACCTTTGAGCAATTTTATCGCAACAGCATCTTCGGTCTCTGTCTGGTCACTGGAATAGCGCTTGTTCGGCGTTGCCAGCAGTACCACGATACCCCGGTCATGATAATCAGGCCTGCCGGCACGTCCCAGCATTTGCATGAACTCTTGCATGTTGATCCATTCTATTCCCATGGCAAGGGATTCGAATATCACCTGTGACGCAGGGAAATCCACGCCCGCTGCAAGGGCAGCAGTTGTTACCACCACTGGTAATTTTCCTTTAAGAAAACGCTCTTCTACGGATTTACGCACGAACTGAGTAAGACCTGCATGATAAGGCGCAGAGACCATTGGCAATGCTTCTGATATGCTGTGGCAATTACGCCTGGAATTGGTGAAAATGATCGTTTGACCTCTGTGGCCTTTTGTGGAGGTCCTGGCAAACTCTTCCCTTACCAGGCGGGTCATAAGCTTGAGCTTATCATGTTCCTCGCAGAAAATAAGATGACGTTCAATAGGAACAGGCCGATATTCGTACTCTACCAATGTAGCGTTCAGTTTTTGTGCCAGCGCAAGCGGTTCGGCAACAGTGGCTGAAAGGTATATGAACTGTGCAGCCGGAGCGATATATTTCAGCCTTCCTATGACACCATCGACCCTGTGTCCTCGTTCACTGTCTTCAAGTGTGTGCACCTCGTCTATGACCACGGTGCCGATCTTACCCAGCAGGTCAGCGTCCCCCGACCTCAGAATGAAATCAATGCCTTCATATGTTCCTACGATTATGTTCGAATCAAGAGCTCTGCGCATCTTCAGAGTAGAAGAGGTGCGAATGCGTGCACTTCCTATACGTATAGAAGTTGTGATACCTAACGATCCATACTTATCCGTGAACTGGTCATACTTCTGGTTTGCAAGCGCCACCAGAGGAACAAGATACAGCATTTTTCCTTTTTTACGCAATATGTTCTCGATGCCTGCAAGTTCGCCAATCAGGGTTTTCCCGGTAGCTGTAACAGAAGTTACAAGCTGGTGCTTTCCTTTGAAAAGGCCTGCATCAACGGCCTTAGCCTGTACCGGCAGCAATTCGTCGGATTTTCGCAATAGTATGTCTTTAAAATTTTTAGATATGGGCAGATCTGCTATCCTCATTGTCCTGGCATCAAGGGAAGCCTGGACAGTATCAAACCTTGTAAGTTCCTGGTCAAGACCTTCAGGGTCCAATGTACCTACAGTCCTGTCGAGGTCCCTTGTCTGTAAAAGCATCTCTTCCATGCGCTTTTTCGCCTCTTCGCTATAATGACAATAAGGAGCATTAAGGACCCTTGCCAGTTCTTCTTTGGCGCATTCCTCGCATATCTTCTCTGAATGATATCGTATTGAACGCCTGTTCAGGAAATTGAAACGGCGCTTAAGCAGACAGAAACGACAGGCATTGATTAATTCTCCGTCAAGCTGGAAACCTTTCAGCATATCCAAAAAGGCTGCAGTAGTGGCTTCGTTCCCGCCTTTTGCGATCATGATGCGATCGGACATACGTAGCAGGTCTATGAACTCTGCAGGTGTCAGGTATTCTTCCTTGCCATCCCTTAGCACTCTGAACTTGTGCGGCCTTGAACCTGCCGGGGTTTTATTAAGGATCAGTTCCCCGGTGAAAAGTGGCAATTTCCTGCCCCCTTTTATGACCAATACCAATAATTTAGTACTTTCAGGGTTTATGAGGATCCATAAGCTCATTATGCAGCTGAATTGGAGAGAAGGTATAAGTAATGTATGCTTGTCCGCCATTGTCTGGAAAACATTATATGGATTACAACCAATAGATAGAAATAAAAATATATTATTTTAGTATAAGTATATCTCATTTCAAGAGGGAAAGTTTCATGTTAGGACCGTTCAAGTCTGCAGGAATGCAGCAACCTGTCAGTGGAGAACAAGCATCATCTACTGGAAATGATGCACACGATCTTTATGATACGATCCGGGAAAATATACCTCCGAAAAATGTACCAGGTTCCGGAACCATCCCGCGTCTTAGCATATTAAGCACAGGTATTTCCGTCCTTGACAGGAGTATAGGAGGAGGACTGCCTTGCGGTTCGCTGACCTATGTTTCAGCAGATCCTTCCGGTATGGCGGAAATATTCCTTTACCAGTTCACTCAATCAAGAAAGACGTATTATTTCACTACTAGCCGCAGACCTAAGTATGTGCTAAGGGACATAATGAACCTTAACTTTGATATAAAGAACATAACTTTTATCGATGTTTATAGTGAATATTACCTGACATCTTCAGGTGAAATGGCAGATATCGTCGGTAATGACCATGCGGACACTAAGCTGCTCGAGTTCGTGGAGAACAATTTAAAGAATATAAGGAACGATGACCAAAGAGGAGAGATCAACCTCGTATTTGACAATTTCTCGTTTTTCATGAACCTGCGTGTGGATCCGGGACTGCTCAGGAGGATGATGCACATCATATACGAGGTCAGCAAGGAAGCAGACGCCCTTACATATCTCTATGGTCTGAAAGGGAGCCATCCTGAACACATAGAGAACGAGATCCTTAATGCTGCAGATGTGATCTTTGAGATATCCCTTGACAGGGGAGCAGATAAGATGGTGAATAAACTTGCCATTCCCAAGGTGCGGGGTATGCTGCCGACAGTCGAAGTGATCAAGTTCAAGATATGCGATGGCGTCCAGATCGACACATCCAAGGATATCGCATAAAAATAGCAGATCAAAGAGTGCCATTGTCTATTGCATTATTGCACATACATTCCCTTTCGATGGGCATGCGTGCTGCAATGGAATGTAACAGCTCAAAAATGAATTCCTTTCTGGAAGTAAGTATATCCAGCACCTCGGTTGCTGTAGGCCTGGCACTTTCGATCCCAGAAGCCATATTTGTTACCAGGCATAAGGATGCATAACAGAGCTGCATCTCTTTGGCAAGTACCACTTCCGGCAGACCCGTCATACCTACAACATCTGCAAAGCTACCTAACATGCGGATCTCAGCCCTGGTCTCGAACCTCGGACCTTCAGTACATGCATATATCACATCAGCTGTTTGAACTCCTTTTTCTTTAAGGATGGACCGGATCAGAGAACGCAGCTGTGGACAGTAAGGCTCTGACATGTCTGCATGTACGGTCTGATCTTCAAAGAAAGTGGATGGGCGCATGCGGGTGAGATCCACAAAATCATATGGCAGTACCATGCTTCCAATGGGATGACCATGTATCGTACCCACAGAGTTAACAGCTACCACACGCGTGATCCCTAATTGCTTTATGGCCATGATATTGGCACGATAATTTATCTTATGAGGTGGAACATGGCCACTGCTCCCTGTATGTCTTGGGATGAACAATACGTCAATACCTGCCATCCTGGCTATGGATGCCTGTACAGCACCATATTCGGTATTCACTGTGATCTGTGACCGGTCGTCAAGGTGAGAAAAACCCACCCCTCCAATGACCGCAAAGGAAAAATGTACATTGGATGGACAGTCCTTATCCGATATGCTTAGAGGCATCCTTTCACTCCTTGACGGGTCTGGCAGCTATCCTGATGCCTGCAAGGGCAATAATGATAGCTATGACTATGGAATAAATGAAATATTGCAGTCCTGAAACTATGGAAGGCTGAACGTCTTCAATAACAGGATTAAAGGCTAATATGTATGTTGTGGCTCCCCAGAACAGGAGTCCCAGCGAAAGAGCGTAGAAAGAAGGCGATATATGCCTTAAACTAAACTTTCCATGCAGGTACATATCCATCATACGTCCGAAATTCATTATGATCGCCGCTAATACCAGCCACCATATGGAACTGTGTATGAACACAGTGACCAGTGGCACCAATCCATGATACCATATGCCCCCGTGGGTATAATATTGCCATACGCTGACGAGTCCCTGTACAAAGGAAACAATAATTATCAGTAACGCCGCAGAATGGGTTACAACGACCAGTTTTCCCATGTGAAAATCATCTTTTATCTTGTTCCACATAACGGTGACAGTATCACCGAAACCACGGTAGAGCATGTACAGGCCAACTGCCGCGAGGATACCTATTATAGCCCCTTCCGGATAGCGAGCCAGCAGAAAGATGGAATATATAAGAGCTGCAAGCCCGACCGGAACGAAGAATGTTTGAGAGATCTTAGGATCATTAAATGCATGTTTCAGGATGTAATAAGTACTTTCAAGGTTCGAGCTTTGCATGATCACTATGCGCCTGACCGAATTGATCTTGATCCTGGACTGGACTATAGGAAGTAAGGTTTCATCCTCAGCCCCATCAGAAATGAAGATGGCGTTGGAAGCAGGATATCTGGAAAGGATGTCGTCAAGCTGCTGGGAGATCTTCTGATCAGAGGTAATACCTATTTTCCTATCTCCTGCAAAGGTAATGAGCTCTGCATCCAGTCCTTTTGCACGCAGCTCATCCAGCACCTTCACGCCGCCGAAAATAGTATTCGAATCAGAATCTTCGGGGTCGGCAATGGACAAAGCAACGGCTGCTTTGATATTTTCCTCTCTCCCTATAATGGGACTTGAGACCTTCGCCTTTTCGCCCAGGTCATTATCCCGGTCTATACAGATGACAAGTGTATCCATGGAACCTTATTCCTAATTGCTTAACAAAATATAAATAAGTTCTCATGAAAATCGCCATCATAGAACGGCTTACTTAAATATTGAGCCCCAAGGAGTAAATAAGTCTGCGGGCCCATTTCAATTTTTTGTTCTTCGATGGTGATACCACAGGATCATCAAAAAAGAAACCTGCAAGTTTGATAGTGCCTGCACCGAACTCATGTGCCACATACACAGCCCTGTCCCCGTCAGTAAAACCACCGAAATTGAATACGTTTTCCAGAGGAACAGCCTGTGTGGACCCGATGACGTTCTGAAGCCGTGGAACATAGTTGAGCAGCTTGTCCATGTTGTCCCCATGAGCATGGACGACCACAAGAGAGCCTTGCTTTGAAGCCTCTATCTCACGCTCCACATCCCCGTCCAGATCCGTGACTATAACATCCGGTATCCTGCCGGCATCCATTACGACTGCTGTTGCACCGTCCGCTGCGATCACCACATATCTTCCAAGGTCTAACCTGTCAAGGTCTTCGGCAAGGGTTGGAGCATTACCACAAACAAGGACATCCTTCCCTGCTATCTTTCTTTTTAGAGCTTCCGGTCCCGGTGAGACCTTTCCTTCAAGCAGATGTGAAAGAAGAAGAGCTGCCTGCTCATCCTCTTCCTGACTAAAGCCAAAGTCCTGAAGTATCTCCTTGTATATTGGTTCCCAGGCCGTAAATTCCATAGTCCTTTCCAAACTGCCTCAACTTCTGGATATCCCTATGTGCATCGATATTCCTTCCACATCCCAGTCCTTGACGAGATCTCCATGGACTTCCACATCAAAGCCTATGATCTGTACATCTGCACGTACCTCGCTGGCGATCAATTGTTCCAGATCAAGTACCAGATCCACTACTCTCTCGTCATCGATGCAGATGATCGCCCTGATGTTCTCTTCCACAGCAAGGTCCATCTCTTTCCTCATATCCTGAACCCTGCGGATGACCTCTCTGGAATAACCTTCTGCTTCCAGTTCCCTTGTAAGCTTAGCATCCACATATACAATGCCTGCAGATGACGAAGCACTTGCCACCAGTTCAGGCAGTGTCTCCTGGAAGCTGACCATGTCGGGACCTATGGTCACGATATTGCCGTCAGCAAGCTGTAGCTCATAACCCTCGGAGCAGGCGAGTTTCTTTTTCAATGCTATGGCATCCACCTGTTTTAAAGCGGCTATGACCTTTCCGGCATCGCCTTTGAAAACAGGCCCTATTGCTCCCGGATTTGGTATGGCACTGAAACCCAGTTCATCCCAGGACCCGCCAACCTCGGTCAGTACGATGTCCTTGGAGTTGGTCTGGTCCATGATCACCTCTTTAAGGTTCTTGACAGCAAGAGCTGCATTTTCGTCCGGGGGGCTGACAACTATCCTGCCCACCGGCCACCTCAGTTTACGTCCGACCTTCTGGCGGGCATTGGAAACCGCCTCCACAACAGATCGGGCAAGCTTCATATGCTGTTCAAGGTCCATATCTATGAGGGATTCGTCAGGTACAGGCCAATCGTTCATGTGCACTGACTCCGGCGCGTCAGTGTATACATTACGTACCAGGTTCTGGTACATTTCCTCGGCAAGATGGGGCATAAAAGGAGCTATGACCTTTGTAAGGGTCGTGAAAACCTCGTACAGTACCCTGTATACGGCTATCTTGTCCGGATCATCGGCCTCTACCCATGTCCTGGGCCTTATAAGCTGGATATACCAGCGGGAAAGGTCCTCAAGCACAAAATCATTGATGTTCCTGACAGCCTTCTGGAGCATGCAGGTCTCCATGGCAGAATCCACTGATCTGATCACAGACTGCATCCTTGAAAGTATCCACCTGTCCTCACTGCGCATATGTGGCTTTACCGATTCCAAGGTCACATCCGAAGGATCGAAGGCATCCAGTGCCATGTAGGGTAACGGGAAACGATAGACGTTCCACAGGATATTGATAGTCCTGTGAACATTGGCTATCTCATCGTTGCTGAACTTCAGGTCTTCCCAGGGTGCACTGGACGATAACACATAAGCACGCAGGGTATCCGCACCGAACTTCCCGATGACCTCAGAAGGCTGCACCACATTACCCAGGCTCTTGGACATTTTCTTGCCTTCAACATCCAGAGTGAAACCGTGCATGAGCACACTCTTATAAGGTGCCCTGCCAAAGGCCACCATGCTGGCACCTAACTGCGAATAGAACCATCCTCTGGTCTGGTCATGACCTTCGGTGATGAAATCTGCAGGCCACCATTTTTCAAGCTCGTCCTTTTGATGTGGGAAGTTCAATGTGGCCCAGGAAGCGACAGCCGAATCGAACCATACATCGAATACGTCCTCCACACGCCGCATCTTTCCGCCGCATTCGCATGTAAGGGTCACAGAGTCCACATAAGGCCTGTGCAGCTCGATACCTCCCGCCAGCCCTGATCTTTCAAGAAGTTCCAGTTTTGTACCAATAACATCTATCCGTTCACATTCGGTACAGCGCCAGACGGGTATGGGTATGCCCCAGTAACGCTGTCTTGAGATACACCAGTCCCTGGCACCTTCCACCCAATCCCTGAAACGTGCTGAGCCTGCCCATTCCGGATACCAGACAACCTTATCTATCTCTGAAAGCATCTGCTCCTTTAATTCCGAGATCTTTAGGAACCACTGGCGGGTAGCAAGATAGATGATCGGTGTTTTACATCTCCAGCAGTGTCCATAACGGTGGGAAATAGTACCTTCTGCAAGCAGCAGCCCTCTTTCCTTGAGGTTTTCCACGACCACTTTATTAGCTTCCCTGATATGCATATCAGTGTATTCACCTGCTTCTTCCGTATACCGGCCATCTGGTCCTACCGGACAGAAGATGGGAAGCCCATGTTTCACACCTACTTCAAAGTCATCCATACCATGCCCGGGAGCTATATGGACACAACCAGTGTTCTCTGCTGTTACGAAGTCTGCAAGATACACATTATGCCTGAAACGTGCCTGCTTGGGGATCTGGTCTGCAAGGGGGTGTTCATATTCCAGTGTCGTAAGGTCTTCACCCAGCATGGTATCCAGGATCTTGAAATCAGCATACCTGCCTTTTTTGAGCACATCTTTGACCAGTGAGGAGGCCATGATAAGGATCTCACTTTCACCGGAAGATGTAACAGCCTTTACCTTGGAATACTCAAATGAAGGGTGTACTGCCACTGCAATATTGGATGGTATGGTCCAGGGAGTTGTGGTCCAGATAACTATCGATGTACCTGGTTCATTCTTCAGGCGGAACTTCACATAGATAGAAGGATCTACACGCTCCTCATATTCAACTTCCGAATCCGCTATTGCAGTCTCGCATCTGGGACACCAGTTGACCACTCGTTTACCCTCTTCGAGCAGGTCCTTTTGCTGAGCCTGCTTCAACGTCCACCACGCAGCTTCGATGTACTCGTCCCTCAGCGTCATATAAGGGTCTTTCCAGTTGAGCCATATTCCCAGGGAATGGAACTGGCGGGTCATATCGTCTTTCTGCAGTAAGGCAAATTCCTTGCATTTTTCTATGAAATTGCCGACTCCATACCTCTCAATATCTTTCTTGGAAGTAAAACCAAGGACCTCTTCCACTTTCACCTCTATAGGAAGGCCATGCATATCCCATCCTGCACGGTCAAGTATATGGTAATCGTTCATTGAACGGTAACGAAGTATGGAATCCTTGATGATCTTATTCCATGCAGTACCCAGATGTATGTGACCGGTAGTATATGGCGGACCGTCCACGAAAAAGAAACGCTTTGCACCCATTCTGCGCTGGCGTACCTTTGAGTACGCATCGATCCCGTCCCAGAAAACGTGTATCTTGGATTCGATCTCACCTGCGTTGTATTGACCTGTGATCTCCTTTAGCATAGGAAGTCTCCATAAGCATGAATGTTAGATATTCACCTATTGCGGTATTCAATTTAAATGCTTTGTTCTGCATTTTAAGTAAAAAGGGATAGTAAATTACCGCAATTCAAATGCATACGCTTCATTATTTTTCATGTGGGCATTGATCTGCAGCATTCCTGCCAATTTGAACTTACATTGCACTATATAAGAGATCGCAGAAAACAGTTTATCCACATGTTCTGCAGTTAATATTATTCCATGACATCCTGGACCGACAGTGTCTCAAGCAAAAGTTCATTGAAAAGCAATTTTTCCAGCGTTCTTGCCGCATACATACGATGCTGGTGTTTCTGGATGTCCTCGTTCATACGCAGTTGTGAATCAACCTGTATCCTGAGCAAGGCAAAATGGAAAGTATTCTCATCCCTGAGCTGCATCGAATAGAACGTTTCAAGAAAATAAGGTAGCATATAAGGATTATCTATCACACTGCACAGAAGGAGCAATTCTTCGGGTATCGGATCAGGATCTTTGAGCACAGAGTGTCCGGTTATGATCTTCAGTGTATCAAGAGAATATTCCTTCTCTGCTACGAGTACTTTTCCCGGCATAGACATCACATACATCCCTGACCATATTTAAATGAGGTTATGACTGCGATAATAGTCTTTGTTCAATTATCTCTTTGCATTTGCGCAGATCTTCGACACGGTTAATGTTCAATGCAAAAGCCGCATCCTGGCTTACCAGACTCTCATACTCCTGTTCCTGCTCAATATTGCTGCCATCTATAATATTGACACCGCAAGGAACGATCAGTTCACCCTCCCAGTTAAATACCGTATCTGGCCTTACTGAAAGGCCTTTACATACTGCCAGCGGAGAGAATACGGACATTGCAGGTTTCCCACATTTTTCATACTCCCCTATAACGTAGTCAATATGCTTGCCTTTAAGCAATGGCAGGTCGGCCATAATGATCAGGACCGGCGCATTTATAGCCGCCTCTTTAACGGCGTATATCATATCACCTACGTAATTGCCTCCTGCGGTCATGATGGTCCGGACCTTGCCATTGTAGTTTTTCTCAAGGAAGCTCTGGGTCAGAGGAGTAGCCGGAGAAACTGCAACATATATCCTGTCTATTCCGGAAGCCTCATGCAAAGCCTCTATAACATAAGTTATCAATGGCTTATCCAGTAAGCTCACACACGGCTTTTCACCCATCCCAAGCCTGCTTCCCAAACCTCCGGCCATAATTATAGCATCCATGGAATACCTCCGTTATGATAGCTCAATACCAATACGATCGTTATAAGGGCAATAGTTCTCCCCACCTCGTTGGAAGTACCGATCACATCCCCGTTCATCCCTCCAAAGTGCCGGTTACTGATGTTCAATACGAGAAAAGCTGAACTAATAGCAGCTATAAGGGCAATAAGCCCACCATACCAAATTCCTAAGGGTAGCAGGGCAAGCGAACAGATCACAACCGAACCTGACAGGCCAACAACATACTTCGGCAGTGTTGTGTTCTGCACCAGGATAGATCCCAAACCTTCATGTATAGACTTGCCAAAAGCTGCTATCGTCAGCATGCATTGCATTGCAGATACTTCAGCCACCAGCATGGAACAAAGTAATATTTTAGCAGCATATAACATATCATTACCAGACAACATAAGGGCTTCAGACTGAAGGGACACTATGGATGAATAGAACGCCAGAATACCCATTGTGCAAAATCCCACACCACCTATGCCAAGTGCAACATCCTTGAGAGCACGGATCTTCTTTTCCACAGAGCCGTGGGCAGTCAAACCATCACCAAAATCTGCAAGGCCGTCAAGATGGTTAAGACCTGTAAGGTAGTATACAAAGACAACGATCAGTATAGCGCTTATCTGCTGTGGCAATGTCATCATGGCCAAGAAAGCAAATGCCCCCATCAGTAGCCCCAGAATAGCACCTACAAGGATATGCAAATAAGTTCTCTTGAAGAACTCATCCAGGCCTTCCATTGTCAACCCGACAGGGATAGTGGAGAGAAAACCAAAGCTGGAACGTACTGCCAGAAGGAAATCATTCATCCTGCGATCACACCAGTGTTGTCACTACTTTTATTCTTTTTTTCGCTTTCTTTTTCGTTCTTCAGACCTGCTTCAGCCATGCTCCGGGTATACATATTTGCGGAAACACCGCCTATAAGTCCGCCAATGACATCGTCCATAAAAGGACCTAGTTTTGAAAGAATGCCTGGTTTTTGCTTATCGAACCGTACGAACTCAAAAGTGCCCTTATCACCACTAATGTATCTGGAAATGCTCATCCCGAGAACTTCGTCAGCTATTATGAATGTAAGGTCCCTTTCATAGGATTTCCTGCTGATGTTCGGGAGATGGCCTCTGCGTCCTTCTTGTTCAAGGAGTATGCCGGAGTATATGAGAAGGCACAGGTTCGGGTCGGACAGTGCCAGGTTCAGTTCTCCCAAAAACACTTCTTCTGCCTTTTCCCTGGTCTCTATCCCGGGATGCGGAACATACAGCTCAAGTGCTGTGTCAATAAGCATCTGTACGGTGATACCCTCTTCCGCCAGTATATCCCTTATATCCAGAGGCACATCGCCTTCCAGTTCCTTTGACTGGTCCTTTTTCATGTCGTTGTTTTTGATATCTGATAATTTCATGCTCACCACTTTGTTCAAACCTTAATATAATATATAGAAACGATCCATGATAATATAAAGCACGGAAGCGCACATCAGCACAGAGATCACAGAAGAGCTCAGCACAAGGCTGCGTGCCAGTTTAATATGAAAGAACTGAGGATAAGGATTCCTTGCCGCTAACACATACACATTGGGTTTCTCAAGACGAATGCCCATAGCTCCTGCAAAAGCCGCCATGGGATAGCCTGAGTTTGGAGATGGTGTCTTTGTCCCATCTTCAATAGCGATTTTGACGGCACTCGCAGGATCGAGAGATCTTGAGAATGATGGTACAAGCCGCAAGAGAACAGCTGCTATGAATATGGGTATCAGGGACAACCTGGCAGGGATCCAGTTCAATATATCATCTGTCCTTGCTGAGAACCAGCCTAGGTGCAGGTATTGGGGATCCCTGTAACCCACCATGGAGTCAAGGGTGCTTGCTGCCTTGAATACATATGCTGCGATGATCCCTAATGGTCCGAACAACGCAAAATAGAACAACGGTGAAAGGATACCGTCAACAAAGTTCTCAGATGATGTCTCGATCACAGCCGATGAGACCTGCTCCGGCGTGAGCTTTGATGTATTCCTGCTCACATACATGGAAAGATCATTCCTTGCTGCGTCCAGATCGCCTGTGGCAAGCTTTCCATACACTTCTTTACCCGCATCCATAAGGCAGCGTACAGCAAATGTCATCTTCAGGAACCAGGCTGCCACCAGGTATCGGATCAGTGCAGGTATGCTTTCTGTATCCAGTATCAAAGTGGCAACAGTACCAATAAGAGCGGCAAAAAGAATGCAACACAACGCCATAAAGATACCATAGGTCCTTCTGTTCTTGGAAGGTGCCTTACGTTTAAAAAATGAGATGAGGTTACCTATCCATACAACAGGATGTATGGCAAAAGGCGGCTCTCCTAATACCAGATCAATGACAAATGCCAGGATCAATACAACGATCAGGTCGAATGCAGTTATTGTGAAGAACATAACCAAGGCTCCATGACCGTTTCCCATGCCTTCTTAAGCCCTTCCTCAGTGCAGCCCTCCGCAGTGAGCACGGTTAGCATCTTTTCAACCACAGCAGGCTCATGTACTACCCTGCATTCAAGACAGCTCCAGACCTCATTGCCACTTGAACCGGTTATCCACTTACCTTCAGTACGCCCATCCTGGCACGGATAGAACGGACAGAAACAAAAAGTACAATCCTGGCCTTCAAAATGACATGGGTAGTAATTGCATTCCCTGTTGCTTCCCAGTGACCCTTTGTCCCGGGCCTTTGCCAGGTTGCGCTCAAGATAAAGAATTGCCTGTTCTCTTCCCCATTCCTGAATGACCTGCCTTATACAATCCACTATCCGTTCATTTTCCTCTCTTGTACGCACAGCTATGCGTATATGATGTTTTCCAAGATCCTGGAAAGAGCTGCAATCCCTTATTAATACTCCATGTGCTGCCATCCTTTCGGTCAATTCGGTGGAGTCCATGGATAGATCGCTTATGTCCACATAAATAAAGTTAACAGTGCTTTCAACAGGTCTGAATCCACGGCGTTCCATTTTTTCCATGAGGAACTCCCGTTCCCTGGCAATCATTTCCCTGGATTCCAGA
The DNA here is from genome assembly GCF_002067275.1 of Methanomethylovorans sp. PtaU1.Bin093. Classification (GTDB taxonomy): domain Archaea; phylum Halobacteriota; class Methanosarcinia; order Methanosarcinales; family Methanosarcinaceae; genus Methanomethylovorans. Next base: position 13,527 of record NZ_MVQX01000045.1, read on the forward strand.
AGATATCGGCTGTAACATCCGCCTTCCATATTCATGAGAACGGTGCTCACTTCTTCTGCCACGCATCCCAGGTTCCAGGAAAGCCTTGCATTGTTAAGCAATGTTGCGATCTTTACAGAAGCAACCCCAAAGCCCATTCTGATGCCGGGAATGGCAAAGGCCTTGGTAAGGGAACGCTGGATGAAAAGGTGGTCATTGGATTCCACCAGGTCCACAATGGTCTGTGAGGGATCTGCCAGTTCTATAAAAGCTTCATCAACGAAAAGGACCACATTATTTTCCCGGCATTTGTCTATGAGGCATTGAATTTCTTCACGGCTGAATAACCTGCCGGTAGGATTGTTGGGGTTGCACACGAAAAGCAGTCTCGCTCCCTTTAAGACATCGTTAGGCACATCTGGCAGTACGTTCTGTTCTATGTATCGGATCTCAGCTCCGAATATACTGCACTGCTGTTCATATTCGCTGAAAGTGGGTGATGGAATGAGTACAATATCTCCTTCCTCTATCACGGTCTCTGCAACCAGGCGGATTATCTCAGAGGAACCATTGCCGGGAATTATATTTTCAGCTTTTATGCCCTTTCCTACGAAACGGGCAGCTGCATTTCTGAATTCGAGATAACGATTATCAGGGTACTGACCCATCCTCTTAAGGGCAGTACCCAAGATCTTATCCATATCAAGCCCGGTATATGGATGGTCAAACGGAGTGCCATAAGGGTTAAGACTGGCACTTGCATCCAGTAGTTGGGATTCCGGTATGCCGTATTGCTGGGATGTTTTTTTCACCAGGCCTCCGTGTTTGCATGGCTGGACCTTTAGCAGATGTTCTCTGACCGGGATAAATTTTGTTTGTCTTGACACAGTTATCGCCTTTTTTTTAGATAACAGGACATATATTAAGTTATTCAATTTTGTTTTATCTAATTAAATTAAACTTGTGTATAGCTTCAGCTCCACGATCTCGATATGCTGGAATGATAACATGGATTATAGTAAAGGCTTTATTACTAAATTCCATGCCTTCTTTATGTTATCTTCCGTATCCCCCTCTTCCATGAGGATATCAAGTATTTGGCGGGATGATCTGGACTGATGTATATATGTACAGTTCTCACAGCTCCATACTTTATTACCGCTGGATCCTACTATCCACTTGCCTCCTGTACGTTCATCCTCACAGGCATAGAAGGGGCAAAAGCAGAAGGTACAATCCTGTCCCTCGAAATGGCAGGGATAATACTGGCAAGTACCTCTGCTGGCAGGAGCGGACCCTGCCGCAGCACTTCCAATAGTGACTTCCAGCCGTTCCCTTGCATCCTCTTTACTGGTTTCGGTAAGAACTTCGCCTATAGCCTTCAGAAGGACCTCGTTATCTTCCTGTGCATGCACCCCGATCCTGACAAACTGTTTCTCTGCCTGGAAAAAGTTACTGCAATCCTTTATCAGAAAACCTTTCGATGCAAGATTTCCAGTAAGGGTTTGCGAATCCATAAAAAGGTCCTTGAGGTCCACAAGAATATAATTTGCGTCCGAAGGCTGGGGGGAAAAACCGTAGATACGTCCGATGCGGCTGATCAAATAATTACGTTGAGAACGTATAAGCTCCCGGGAATCCTCCAGATAGCTGGAATTAATGCCCCCTTCTATATTGAGCACCGCTGTACACAAAACATCTGAAAATGCACCGATGCTCCAGGGAAGACGAGCATTATTGAAAAGCTGGACCATTTTTTCGGAAGCTATGCCATATGCCGCATTAAGTCCCGGAATTGCAAATGCATGAGCAATGGAGCGGACGACCACAACAAAATCATTAGCAAAGATGTGACCTGCAAGGGTTTGCGATGGATCAGATAGTTCAATGCAGGATTCATCCACGATGAGCAGTGTCCTGTGTTCAGCACATCTCTCTGCAAAAGGCCTTAATTCCTTCCTGGAAATAAGGCGCCCTCCCGGATTACCAGGATTGGATAACAGCACCACTCTGGCACAGGATAATAGGTCATCATCTGCCTGCAGCAGCTCGTGGGGGGGAAGAGGGATCACCCGTGCCCCGAACAATCCGGAATAGCGGTTATACTCCGGAGGCGAGGGGAAAGGGATCAGCACGATATCTCCCTTTTCAAGAGTACAGCTCAGAACAAGTCTTATGATCTCACATATCCCACTGCCTGGTATGATGTTTGAAGCCGTTAATCCCTTTCCTACAAAACCGGCTGCAGCATTTCTGAATTCCAGGTATCTGTTATCAGGATATTGGCCGATGAGGTTCCTGGAAGCATTTATCAAACCAGGGAGGTCCAAAATATTTTTATACTGGAAGATGCTGCCCATGGGATTGAGACGTGTGCTAAAATCAATCGTATTTGCTTTTTGCGGACCGGCCTTTGCACGAAGTTCATCCGGAAGGGTACCATGATGACACTGAGCGATCATACTTGCATTATCATTGAGAACTGCTCTTTTTTTCTCCATGGATGATCTCCCCTGTCACTTATGCACATCTGATATAATTAAGTTTTTATCTTTGCTTCTGCTAAAACTATACACCAGTAGCAGAGGCAATTCTGGATACAGACTGCAATATCCTGTGTCCTGGATCGCTTAAAGGAGAGATGAATATGGCAGATGTTATTGATTACAAGATAATTGGGAACGATATGCAGCTCGTTGAGATAGAGCTGGACCCTAAAGAGAGCGTAAGAGCTGAAGCAGGTGCTATGATGTACATGGGACCGGGCATCAAAATGGAGACGTCGACAGGTGGAGGCTTATTGAAGGGCCTTAAAAGAGCCGTCACAGGAGAGAGTTTCTTCATTACTAATTTTACCCATGAAGGAGAAGGTAAAGGCTACATAGCTTTCGGAGCTCCTTACCCGGGAAAGATCATTTGCCTGGACCTCGCTCAATTGGGAGGGAGTTTTATCTGCCAGAAAGATTCTTTCCTCTGTGCTGCAAAGGGAATAGAAATTGAACTTACGTTCACGAAGAAGATCGGAGCAGGACTTTTCGGAGGCGAGGGTTTTATCCTGCAGAAGCTCAGAGGCGATGGCCTGGCTTTTGTTCACGCAGGTGGAACTATAATAGAAAAGGACCTCAAAGCTGGGGAGGTCATAAGAGTTGATACTGGCTGCATATGCGCATTCGCAGAAAGTGTTAGCTATGACATCAGCTTTGTGGGAGGATTCAAAAATGCACTTTTCGGAGGCGAAGGAGTGGTACTCGCAACTCTGCGTGGCCCTGGGAAAGTATTCCTGCAGAGCCTGCCATTCTCCAGGCTTGCTGACAGGGTCATGGCTGCTGCAAGATTCCAGAGCCGCGATGAATCCACGGGTATAGGAGGGATCGGCGGCAAAGTCATTGGTGGGATGCTGGGAGGCGACAGGTCCTTCTGAAAAGGAACGAATAAAAAGATGAAACAATAAATGTCAATACAGAGGTGCATTGGAAGTGAGAATTTTTGCGATCGCTGACCCTCATGGGAACTATGCGAAAATAGATGGTCTCCTGGAAAAAGCCGGCAAAATAGACCTTGCTCTTGTGGCAGGGGATATTACCAATTTTGGTCCGGATGAGAAGGTAATGGAACTTTTAGACCATTTCGATGCCCCTGTACTGGCAGTTCCCGGAAACTGCGACCATCCCTCTATACTTGAGGTGCTTGAAACTTCAAATGCTGTGAACCTTCACCACAGGTCCCATACGATAGGTGATACAGTATTTATAGGTTCGGGAGGCTCCAACCCCACTCCTTTCTGTACGCCTTTTGAGATGCAGGAGTGTGACATTGGGTCCGGGCTCGAAGAAATGATCGAGGCCGCAGAAAGTAACAATATGAATATAGTACTGCTCACCCATGCTCCCCCATATGGCGTTCTGGATGAGATACCATCCGGACATGTGGGATGTACATCTTTTTCAGCTTTCCTCGGCAGGGTACAGCTCATTGTATGCGGGCATATACACGAGGCAAGAGGAGTGGTAAGAACAAAAGGTACCGTAGTTGTAAATCCCGGTATGGCAGCATCCGGATATGCTGCTCTTATAGAGATGCATGATGACGGCCGGGGATACAAGATCGAAGTTCAACTTCTGCATATTTGAAGTGAAAGTTTATTAGGTAGAGGCCTTTAATGTATAGGCAGGTGATAGGGATGAAAGCCAAAGCTTTAGTTTTATTATTTGTGTTGTCTGCTGTCATGTTGTCCGGTTGTACAGGCGACAAGACCACGGATGGTGGAGTTAATGTAACGGACAATATAACTACTGGTACTGATGGTGACGATAATATCACTCCTGAAAACACAAGTGATGTTTCTTTGGGTGAAACAGAACACGACGCAACTACAGAAGAGCAGCCGACAGTAGATGTGCCTGTGAAAGAGACCACGACTCAGGGACCCCAGGTGATCGATACCGGCGTGCCCCGTTCTTATACCATACGCCTGGAAAAGTTCCTCTCATCTCCGAATACCCTTGTGGTGGCGCCTAAAGATACTGTGTTCTGGATCAATTTTAATGATCCCATCAGAGCATTTACTATCGTGAGCGAAGATGGTCTTTGGGAGAGCCGGTCCATAGGATACAGGCAATCTTTCAGCTACACGTTTAATGAAACCGGGACATATAATTACAGTATTCTGGGTAATCCCAGGATGAGTGGGACCATCATAGTTAAATAATAGCAGTCATTCGATTGGGACCGATGAAGACCAGGACTATTCTTGAAGGTTGTACCCGGGCATTGGTCCCCGTGGTTCCGGATGACCGGCAGCTTTCCATATCTTCTGCAAGCGTTTTTTATAATCCGGAAATGGAACTTAATCGTGATATATCAGTGGCATCGTTCGCTGCTTTTTCCGAGGTGCTGGCATCCCGCAGACATCTGGACCTGTCGGAGATCACCTATGTGGACGCGCTTTCAGCTTCCGGCATTCGCGGACTTCGGATCGCAAAAGAAGTAGGACTTAATGTCACTCTTAATGACTGGAGCGAAGAGGCATATAACCTGATCAGGGAAAATACAGAACTCAATGAGCTTATGGGTAAAGTGAGAACCTGCCTTGGGAATGCTAATGTATTGTTGCATAAAGAACGATATAATATAGTGGATATAGACCCATTCGGATCACCTACCACCTACCTTGGCGCTGCATCCGGTTCAGCTATAAATATGCTTGCTGTCACAGCTACGGATACTGCTCCCCTGTGCGGAGCACACTTGAATTCAGGTATCCGGAAATACGGTGCAGTGCCTTTGAACATTGAATATCACAGTGAAATGGGGGTGCGCATCCTGCTTGGTACGATCGCAAGGGACCTTGCAAGACATGAAAAGGCCATGCTACCCATGTTATGCCACGCTACCAGGCATTATGCGCGGGCATATCTTGAATTGGAAAAAAGTGCAAAAAAAACTGACAAAAGCTTAAAGAATATGGGGTTCATAGCGCATTGTACCAGTTGTATGGGCCGGTCGGTCCATTATGGACTGGCAGTGCATATACCCGAAAAATGTGAGATATGCGGAAATTCCACACATATTGCCGGTCCATTATGGCTGGGTCCTCTGCATGACAAAGACTTTTGTGACGCCGTACTAATACAACTGGCTCAAAGAGAACTGGGAAAAAAAGAGCATGCAATGAAGATAATTGAGCTGTGCAGGAATGAACTGGATATACCGACCTTCTATGATCATCATCTTCTGTCAAAAAAACTGGGAATATCTGCCATACCTATGGAAGAGCTACTTAAGGAGTTAACAGCACAGGGGTTCAAGGCCTCAAGGACACATTTCAGCGGAACATCTTTCAAAACTAATGCAAATATAGAGGGAATATTAGACACTCTGAGACGATTTCGATAAATATAAATATCTTCGCAGGGGTGTAATTACATAAAGTAATATACAATAAAATAGATAGAAATGAGTGGATAATTCTCTTCTAATTCTCAGGACCGATCATAAAAAGAGAGAGAAATTATGGCTAAAGAATATGCTGAGCAACTATTCCTTCAGGAAAAACCTACTTTGGCACTCCTTGCCATCTGGTCCTTCCAGAAAACGTATGCTTCTGTAATTACAAAAGAGATCAATTCGACATTTGCGCATACAACGAAGATCCTCTCAAAAATGGAAGAACATGGACTGGTAAAATTCACAATGGAAGGACGGGTCAAATATGTGGAGCTTACAGATTCAGGTTTTAAGGTAGTGGAAGCTCTGAAAAATCTCATCATTGCGCTGGAAGGCGAACTGCCTGAGGGGATGGAACAGGCAGAGGCAGGGACCAATGACGATCCCAGAAGCAACAGGAATGATGTCCTTCCGGATAAAAAACAGGATCAGGATATATACGAGAAGATCAAAAGGCTGAACGATACAATCGTCTCCATTTATAATGAACTGGTCACCAGTGGCGCGGATACGGAAACTGTTATAAGGAGACTGGGACCTTTCAAAAGGGACCTCAAGAAGATCGAGAATACCATGCGGGAATATCAGGATATTGAAGATGTAACTCTGGAGTATTTCATTGAAACAAAGGACCTTCTCGAGTCGCTTATAAATCATTAAGAGATCATAAGATATGAAAAAGATCACATTATGCATAAAGGTCTATGGGAACGAAAAAAAAACTGTAGATACTATTTCTGCCACTGTTGCACATGAGTTAAAAGAACTGGCCGTCCAGATCAACATCGCTGTTTCAGCTGATAGATGGGCCATGGCTGAGATCGAAGGGGAGGACGAGGAGTTCGCAAGCAATCTTCTCATAAGGCAATATGGGACCGTGACATCTGTTCCTGAAGAAGGGGTAATATACAAAGGGTTTATTGATTCCATCGAAGAAGACAGGATAGTTGTGGACATAGGCACGCAAATTATCATTCCACCAGAAAACATGAAGGACCTGGGACCAGGAAATGCCCGACAGATCGCCTCACGTTTTGGTATGATCAGATACCTGCCTGTTGAGGTAGAGATCATTAACAACGCACCTAAAATACAAGGCAAGTTCAGTAAATATCAGGCAGACACGTGGTGGCAATGGAAAAAAGCCGGATACGACAGGGTGACTGCTAACGCCATTACGAGGTCAGAGCTAAAAGCTGCAGTAAAAAGAACAGGGCATGCAAGAGACATATACGGCATAGAAAGACTTGGAATAATGGAACATGCCATCGTTTGCAGGGAAACCACCGATGGACCTGGTATCGTTGCAGCCATTGGAAGGTTAGTACCTTCAGAGCTCGGAGTGATAATAGGTTCTTTCTGAGCTCTGATCTCACTTATTCAGAAAATGTACAATAAACAGGCATCTATCCTTTCCATTACCGCAGCATTCTATTTCCTGCACGCAGCAAGAAATATTAAGTGAATGCACTATTGTTCCTTCGATGATGCCTTCAGTAAAAGAGCACAGGTTCTTCCCTATGGTAGATATAAGCTTGTAATCGAAGCATTTCTCTACAGCTATTATCAAAGGCTCACTTTCCGCAAGATACATAGTACCCATCTGATACCTTTTCCAGAACACAGCCAATTCCTGAACGAGATACTTGATGTCCTTTGAAACGAAATTAGAAGAGATGCTTATACCAATGTCCCTGCCTATCTTTCTCATTATAGGGTCACTGTTGATCCCATGTGCATCGAAGCCAAACTGTATTGCACGGAAAAAACATTTGAAGCATCCATGTTTTTCGAGTTGCGGAGAACCTAATGTTTCCAGGACGTTCTTATAGTGCCTGAGAATAGGAGGCTGGGAATGAGCCATGTGCTCACATTTAAGATAATATGTTTTGCGACGTTTATCGTCCTGATCGCACTCTTCTTCTACGAGTCCGGAAGACCGCAGGTCATTAAGATGCACTGAAACCGTGGATTTGGCTTTTCCTGTGTGCTTCACGATCTCATCAAAAGAACGTGAGCAACCTTTTAAAAAATCCAGTATCTGTATCTTTACAGGACTATTCAACGCGACAAAACCATTCCCATTCGAAAAAAGAGCAGTCCGATCGCAGTCGTTCATATTACATTAAATAACAATAACTCTATATAAACGTTAGCTAATAGTCGAATAGATTCCAAAGAAGCTGTTTATTGAAATATATAATTACAATAGATCATGGTTACCGATATGCAAAATCAACGAAGTCTTACTGTTCGCGTACCTGTTGAAGAGGCAGAGGCCATAAGGAGCTGGTTATTGGAGAGCAATGTTCTGGATACAGGCCGTAAGGTCAGGAAGGTAACAGAAAACGGAAAAAAATACCTGCTTTTGCCTGTAACAAAAACGATCCCCGGATACACATGTATTAAAGATGGGATGCCAGAGTTCTACATTTCTCAAAGATCTCTTAAAGAACACCTGTCTGATGAGATAGCTCCGCAAGAGCTCGCAAGAGTGCCTTCAGGCTGGCAGGTCATAGGGAGCGTGATCATAGTGACCATACCAGAAGAGCTCGATCACAGGACCGCGATCATCGGCGAAAAGCTGCTGCAGATGTATCCCAGGTGTAGCTGCGTTGTAAGAGATAAAGGCATTCATGGAACTTTCAGACTTCCGGCAAGAGAGGTCATTGCAGGTCATGATACTGAAACTATACACAGGGAGAACGGCTGCTTTTTCAAGCTGGATGTTACAAAGGTGATGTTCTCAAAAGGAAACCTGGCTGAAAAAAAACTAATGAGCGTATCCGCCTGTGGGGAAGTTGTTGTAGACATGTTTGCAGGCATTGGGTATTTCTCTATACCCATAGCAGTGCACTCCGCACCAAAAAAGGTCATATCCATCGAGCTAAATCCGGTATCTTTTAGTTATCTGCAGGAAAACATCCGTTTGAACCATGTGGACAATGTGGTCGAGCCCCTGCTTGGCGACTGTGCAGTTGTTACACCGGAAGGTGTGGCTGACAGGGTCATCATGGGTTACGTGGGAACGACCCATCATTATCTCTCGAATGGTATAAAGGCCCTTAAGCCTGAAGGTGGCATACTGCATTATCATGAGACCACTCCTGAAAAACTTTTGTTCGAAAGGCCTGTGAACAGGATACAGGAGGCTGCTCTGCAGCTTGGAAAAAAGATGGAGGTCATAGGGACCAGGCGTATTAAAAAATATGCTCCTGGCGTATGGCATGTGGTTGTAGACGCTAGGATCACATGAAGATCACATGATCCATTTACATTGCATCTGACCTCAGGCAGAATGGTCCTTCTCTGCCTGTTATCATGTATCCCTCGGGAAGCTCGATAGCTGCTTGCCCATTAAGTTCTACTGGCCTGGTCTGCAAGGCATGACTCACATCAATGAGCACATTGTTGATCCTGGACCTTTTAGGAAGCTTCTTGTCATTGTAGATCGATCCCTGTATCTCTCTCGCTTCCTGCATTTGCCTCATGACTTTTCTTGCCTTAGGATCAAGTTGCTCCTATGCCATCTTCCGGATCAATAAGTTAAGGAGAGTTACTCCAGAAGTTGGCTATTATCTTGTCATCGCCTGTATTGAGCTTCCTTGCGGTCAGATACTGCACACCATCTGCCCTTATCAGGGCAGTATTCCCTATGCTATGCGCTCCCTTATAAAAAACAACAAGTGATCCCTGTTTTCAGTCTCTTGTTCACCTGTCGATACGTTTGCCTGAAGTGTTCCCGGTCATGCAGGTCCCCTTGTTCAACAGTGGTCCCAATAGGCACATTTATGGGACCTGCAAGTTCGGCAATATCTAAATTGACCTGTTCCTTATCTGGCCTGTGATCTCAAGTAACTGCAGTGTCTTCTCAAGGGCATTCTTGCGTTGTGCAAGATGTGCACCGGCACTGATTTCAGCAACAGTGATAGAGGAAATGGATCCTGTATGCTCGTTTCCCAGGGATCCCAGGAATTGTCGGGACGAAGGCACAATGTTCTTGCGCAGGCAATCGATGAATATTGAAGTTATAAAGGATCTCATCCCACCCGATCCAGGCGTAAAGACTTTCTGAGCTAATCTACAAATTCCTAGCTCTCTACATCGAAGTCCCATGCCCAAAGGGAAGAATTTATGATCTCTTTAGGTTTTTTATGTTCTTTTTCCTGAGCATGCTGAGGATCGTATGGATCTCACTGTCAATGTTATGCAGCCTGTTCTCAATATCCTTTGATGAACTCATGATATTAAATCTGTTTTGATCTTGACATATTTAATGTTTGCTTTCATGAAGACAAATACTGTGAGCAGACATCATAATAACTATCTTTTTCAATAAAGTATCTTATGTGTTCCAGCGTTAATATTTTCCTGTTCGGTCTGATGCCATTACTCTGCCCCGGGCTTGGGCTGTTCTGATGGTGTAGTTCAATGTCGATCTAACTGACCAGATGAAGCTGCAGATCAGATTGTGACCGCGCCGCCTGCGGCGGTGTGTTGCTTTGATTCCAGAGATAGGCATTGACTCAATGCTTTTCATATACTTGCTTTAGGATAACCCGGACTTCTCGCATACTGTTAGTTCCATATTGGAAGAGGTGGAGTCCGGGAAAATGACTGGAATGACTTCCGTAATTACACTGCTGGAAGTACTTGTCAGGCCCAAGATGGACCACAATATATCAGCTATTGAAGACTACAAAAATATCCTATCCAATTTCCCAAACCTTGAGATAGTCCCTGTAGATAATAAGATCGCTGATATTGCTTCAATCTCCGCATATTGATATTAATACTTCCCTGATATGGCGATGGATCTTTAAAGAACATAGAGTGGATGTCAATGATAGTCATGGTCATGACTGAACACAAGGTATAAATGCTTACTATCCAGTAACTTACTGTATGGTAATGTTTTTTGACCGAGTGAGAGAGTTATCCCAGCTTGAAGAGATGTACAATGCTCCTTCTTCGTCCCTGGTCGTGTTCTACGGGCGAAGACGCGTGGGGAAGACTGAGCTCAGTAAGGAGTTTATCAGGAATAAAAAAAGTCTGTATCTTTTTGTTGAGATAAAAAGCGAAGAACTACTATTACGTGACCTCGAAATAGAACTTGAAACTATAACAGGTATCAGACCTCGTCTGGATAGTTTTGATGATTTTTTTACTGTCCTCTTTAACATAAAGGATAAATTAGTGGTAGTACTCGATGAGTTCCAGAACTTTTCCAGAGTAAATCCTCAGTTCTTTTCAAAATTCCAGAAGCATTGGGATGCCCATCATCGAAAGAGCAAGCACATGATCATAGTGATAGGCTCTTTTGTAGGTATGATGAAGAAAATATTTGAACAGAGCAAAGAACCGTTATTCGGAAGAGCCACTTATCTATTTAATATAAAGCCGTTCACTTTTGCAGATAGCTATGCATTCCTGAATGGTATCAAGCATTTCCAGTTAGAAGAGGTAATGAAAACTTATTTTATGCTTGGCGGGATACCAAAATACCTGTTACTGGCAGGGCAGTTCAGTGAACCCCATGCAATGCAGGTGTTCAAAAAGCTCTTTGTGGATACTCAAATGCTTATGGAAGAAGCAAAGAATATACTTGTCCTGGAATTCGGATCAGAGCACAAAGGGTATTTTTCCATTCTCGAAGCCATTGCTTCAGGTAAAGTGATCCCTGCGCATATTGCGGATTATACGGCAATGCCTCCGGGAACTGTTGCAAAGTACCTGAATGAACTTGTACACAAGTACGAGATAGTTAATAAAGAAGAGCCTGTGATACAGGGCGGGTCCAGGAACTCCAGGTATTTCCTGCATGACAATTTCTTCAGGTTCTGGTTCAAATTCATCTACAAATACTACGGGACCTTTGAAATAGACCCGGAGCTGGCAGAGAATATAGTTAAAAAGGACATAAACACTTATTTCGGGTATGCTTTTGAAGATGTGGCAAAAGAACTGCTTATATCGCTCAACAAACAGGAAAAACTGCCTTTCAGGTTCACAGACATCGGTAAATGGTGGAAGAAGGATACTGAGATCGATCTTATCGCTTTTGATAAGACAAGCCGGAATGCCCTGTTCTGCGAGGTGAAGTGGAAGAACCTCTCTGAAAAAGAGGCCTGGGGTATAGTCGCAGACCTTAAGGATAAGTCTAAAAAGGTCAGCGGCACATGGAATGGGAATTATTGTCTTATAGCCAAAAAGATAGAAGGGAAAGAGAACCTGGACTTTTTTGCATTTGACCTGGAGGACGTGGAACGTATGATGGATGTAAAGATGAACAACGCCGCCTGCGGCGGTATGTTGTCTTGATAGCAATTAGCAATGATATTGTATGGGAGAATTTGACGAAGCTGGCATATCCCTTTGATATGTACGGATTTACGAAGAAAGCAGCCAGAAAGCCAATGACTTAAGTCATTGAAAGACTTTTTGTACTGCTGAAAGCAATCTGAGAATCGCTAACTAACCGGATCTCTCATCCACCAGAATTCTCTTTGTCTCTACTTCTAGATCCGGGAGATAGTTCTCGATTATATCTCATACTATGTCCATGTCGATGCCAAAATATTCGTGTATAAGAATGTTTCTCAATCCCACTATCCTTTTCCAGGGGATATGAGAGCATTTACTTCTGGTCTCAGGAGAGATCTTGCCTGCTGCCTCACCTATTATCTCAAGGTTGCGGACAACTGCATCGATCCGCATCTCGTCTTTAAAAACTCTTCAAGAGTGATGTTCTCTAAATACCTTTGAACTTTCTCAATTGCAGCAAGCATATCTGCAAAGAAGACCAGTTCGTCCCTAGGCATAAACAGCCTCTTTTAAGATCTGCTCTCTCAGCCGTGGCTTTATGGCAGTTTCAATTACAAGGTCTACTTTTCTTCCAAAGAGCTCTTCAAGATAGAACTTAAGTTCCATATAATTGCCAAAGGTCTTTTGGCCTTCTTTGAATTCGACAAGGATATCAACATCACTATCTATGCGTTCTTCTCCTTTTGTAAAAGAGCCAAATACACCCACTTTTTTTACACCAAAACGCTCTACCAGCACACTTTCATGTTCTCTTAATGTCCCAAGGGCATCCATAATTATTACTCACAGACAAAGTTTAAATCGTTAACCCTGAACAAGAACAGAAGAGATTTTTGAAAAGCACTTTAGTTAACTGTCATGATCTTTGGTGCGGCTACGCACGCTTTGGCTCGGGCTTAAGCTGCGTATTTTGCTGTAACCGGCACTAACTTAGGCAACTGCGATTTCCCCGGACCCTTTTATCACATGATCACCGATCAGTGGAAGCACAAGTCCTCGCCTGAGCCTGAAAACTATCTACTCATCAATGACCTCTTCAAGATTTTTCCGGCATGCTTCAAGGGTGCTGCCAGTAGCCCAAACTCCTTCAAGTTCCGGCACCTCGCCATAATAGGGCTCATCGTTTTCAATAATTTCGTATCTGGCTTTTTCAAGGGCTGCCTGAATACATTCAATAAGCATCTGTAGCACTTCGTGAAGTTTATTCTAATATATAGTTAACAACGTATATATGGTTCTTCACCAACATGGACAAGGCCCTTATTAGAAAAAGTAGTATGAGGTGTTTTTTTATCTTTGATGGACTATATGTTCTGGCAATTAAAAAAGTAACTATTTATCGGCTTTGTAGAAAACATACATATTATGTTTTAACCACTGAGTTCACAGAGAACACAGAGGATGGCAATATTTATTCATCTCCGTGAACTCTGTGTACTCTTTGGTTGCATCTGCCCATAGTTGGGATTGTAGCGTGAAGATTTCTACAGAACCTATTTATCAATGTAAGGACGCTAAGACGCAAAGAATGTAATGACAACCCTTGGCGTTCTTGCGCCTCTGCGTTTCAAATGTGTTCCAATACGTATGTACACAATATATTATCAACTCAAAGGAATTAAGATGAAAACAAACATTTTGAGTCCTTGCAGCTTTGCGTTAAAAACCTGTTTCCAGTAAGAAAGTTACCCCATATTTAATAAGTATAACCATTATAAATGGAATGAATAGTGATAAAATGGCAGCGAACCAGATCGAAATGTACAAGCAGATCATCGTTCCGGACAATACATGTTATGTACTTCTATCAAAGCTAATGATATTATACAAATTAACAGGCACTTAACATGGAAAAGCTTAATTGCGAGATGATAAAGGAATATTTCCGAAATGAAGAGTTCATTATCTCACATCATGCAAGGTCAAGGATGTTCGAGCGCAATGTT
>NZ_MVQX01000046.1 GCF_002067275.1 Methanomethylovorans sp. PtaU1.Bin093
ATGTGATCCCCACGTGATCCTGCATGCACTGTTAGTTCGTGTCATCACGGTATTGTATGCAACTTCCCCGTTGTTGGAATACAACATATAGCATGCATCATGACCGAGCTTGTACACGTCGTTGTAAAGGAACTTAATACCATTTCCGTTGTAAACTTTCATTCCATCGCCTGTTCCCCACTCCAGGCGCATGTGGGATACCTCGACATTATTTGAGTTCTGGAACAATATAAGATTATAATATCCTTGACCCTTGATTATCCCGGATTGTGCTTCGCTGTTACCGTCAATAGTAAATCCGGTGATCACGATATTGTCGGCTCCGGTGTTACCCCTTATTAGTGGAACCTGTGATGCCCAACCGGCATTTGCCACCAATTTGATCTCTGCTGTTGGGTCACCTGTCAGGACCGTATTTGCACCTATATTCAGGGTACTATCGATCCAGTATGTATTTGGACCCTTTAGGTAGACAGTGCCCCCTCCAAGTCCATCAATATATGCCAGCGCCTTGTTTATTTCAATGTGATCATTTTTCCCGTCACAATTGTAATCTCCGGTTCCATCTGTATCGACATATACGATCGATCCGCTTGCACCGCATACTGTAAGGGAGATAGTAAACGATAATAAAATAAAAACTATGGTAGGTACGTTTTTCATAATCATGGCTATTCACCATTATTGAAAAATATCTGGTCATCAATATAATAACTGTGAACATAAAAGTCTATATATCGTGTAGTTTCATGTCCTACATTACAAATAAGTTAATGAATAGTGTTGCTTCAAAACTTGTTCGTATTTAACAAAATCAAGGTTTCTGTAGTTGATAATATTTGGTTTGAAAACTCGGATCAAGCTGTTGTTGTCTATTGAACATGGACTTTAGATATTATAAGATATTGTTCATCTGTTTCGTTATAACATACCCCTGTTCTGAGGATATTTATTGACATCCTGAGCCACCTTATGTGATCAAGTGCTCTCTTCTGTGTGTTAAGTTTTAAGAGCGAGGAAACAAATATAGTCCATATGGAGCCTTTGCTGATCTTTTTACTTGCACTGATACTCGTACTTATACTGACAACTTATGTAAGGCTTCATCCTTTTCTTAGTCTTGTACTGACATCTTTGTGCATAGGAATAATGGCCGGCAGGCCTGAAGAAGCGCTGAGCACCATATCCTCTGGCATGGGAAAAGTATTCGCCCAGTTTGCCATAATAATTACCGCTGGCAGCATCTTAGGTATAGTACTGGAAAAAAATGGGGGGATGGACATTATTGCCAGCGACCTTGTCAGCCTCTCGAAAAGACCATTGCTTGCCCTTAACATGCTTGGATTTGTCTTTGCCGTACCTTTTATGTGCTCCATCCTTGCCTTTGTGGTATTTTCTCCTCTGGCTAAAGATGTGAGCCGTCGATCAAACATTTCGGCCGGAATTGCTGCAACTTCGCTTGTACTTGGTACACTGGCATCCTTTGGTCTCCTGTATCCTTCGCCTGTTATAATAAGTGCTGCCAGTGAGATGCATGTGGACATTGCTAAAGTCTTCTTCATGGGACTTGCGATAGCCTTTCCCATATCATTATTGGGATACAGATATGCAACACGATCGATAAAGATGAAGGAACATGACTATGTGCTTGAAACAACCTCCCTTGATAAAGGATCAAAAAGCAGGGCCTCAGCATATATTCCTATATGTCTTCCCATTATGTTGATACTGGCAGGTACATCCTTCACTCATCCATTGATAGCATTCATAGGAGATCCCAATGTGGCTTTATTGATCGGTGTGCTGCTCTGTCTGGTGTGGTCAAGATCTTATGGAAAAGAGCTGCATGAATGGATAGAAAAAGCTATCAGGCGTAGTGGAATTGTATTGCTTGATCTTTGCGGAGGAGGGGCACTGGGAGCCACGTTTACAATGACAGGAGCAGGCGAAGCTTTAGGTAAAATGTTCCTGGATCTTGCTCTTCCTGCTCTGTTGATACCTTTCCTGGTAGCTGTGGCAGTGCAGACGGTGCAAGGTTCGCGTGTTGTCACGATGTTGGTAGTACCTTCTCTGATAATGCCCATCCTTCCTCAGCTTGGACTTCCGGCTGAGATAAGTCTCCTTTCCATGGCATGTGGCACTTTCCTAGTATCACATGTGAACGACCCCTTCTTCTGGATATTCAGAGATCTTGCAGAACTTGAAACCGGTGAAGCACTCAGATACTATACGTTCGGAGGGATCCTGATGGGATCAACGGGCTTGCTGCTTCTCGGATGTGTATACCTGATAGCGTTTTAAAAATGAGGCGGTCAAATTATAACTAGAGCAAAAAAAATAAAAAAGATAAGACCAGAATTATTCGCTGGTCCTAGTGGTGTTCATGCTGTTCTTGTTCCTTTTCCTTTTGCCAGTTCTTGTCTGCTTCCTGCACAGCAGCAAGGCACTTCTTGCAGAGCATAACAGTATCCTCTTCCTGTCCTTTTGAGAAAGAAGGCCTGGATATTTGCACGGGCTGCAGCTGGGCAATAGTTCCACACAGGTCACATTTACCAGCAGTTCCGCATGAACTGGATGTGGCAAATCTATCAGCAGTCTCTTTTGCTGCCTTAAGACATGGTTCACACAGTCCTTTCCATATACCTTCAGGATATGAGTTCTCAAACCGGGGCACAAAAACCCTTACCGGGACAACAGTGGGTATTGAAACACTACATAGATCGCAATCTGCCATATTCTTTACCTCCTTAGATCAACACCTTTGCGGCTTCCATTGCCCAATAAAGGAACGGCTCTGACCAGAAACCAATAGCCAGTACGAATATCACTGCAATGAGCATTGCAAATGTGTAAGGCATGGGTTCTGCGATCTTTTCCCCATCTGAAGGCAGGAAATACATGTATTTTACTACCCTGGCGTAATAGAACAGTGAGATCGCACTGTTGAGGATCGCGATCACTGCAAGCCACACCAATCCTGCCTCTATAGTGGATGCGAAGAGGACGAACTTGCTCATATAACCTGCTGTAAGGGGTATACCTGCGAGGGCAAAAAGGAAGATCGTCATGCAGAGAGCAGTTACCGGCATACGTCTGCCAAGTCCCCGGAAGTTATCAATATCGTCAGGAGTTTCTGAATCCTTTTTCTCCGAAAGGACCATGTATACTACCGCTGCAGTGGCTATGAACGCACCTGCTTTCATGAAACCATGTGACAGAGCATACAATATTGCACCTGCCAGGGCTGTCTTGCTCATAACCACAAAGGCCATGGTTATGTAACCTGCCTGGGCGACCGAAGAATACGCAAGCATTCTTTTGACACTTGTCTGTGAGAGAGCCACAACGTTACCAAGGGTCATGGTGATCACTGCAAGCACTGCAAATGCTGTGGTCCACTCAGCCTGCAGAGCTATCAGAGCGATCATGAACACCTTGAAAGCTGCAACAAAGCCCATTTTCTTTGAACCGGCTGCAAGTAATGAGGATACCAATGAGGGAGAACCCTGGTAAGTATCGGGTGCCCACATGTGGAATGGAACAAGAGCGATCTTAAAGCCGAGACCTGCTATCATAAGGATCACAGACAACAGCCCCATTGGACTTCCTAGAAGTATATCGATGTTCTCTGCCACGCCAGGAATGCTTGTGGTGCCTGTGGCACCATATATGAAAGAGATACCGAAGAGCATCAGAGCCGCAGACAGTGATCCGATCATAAAATACTTCATGGAAGCTTCAAGAGATATTGGATTCTTCTTCTCGAAACCTGCCAGAGCATATGTAGCAAGACTTGCCAGTTCAAAGGCAACGAACAATACCATGAGGTCATTGGCCGATGCAACGAACATCATACCGGCTGTTGCAAAGATCATCAGCGAGTAGAACTCCTCTGTATGGGAATTTCCTTCAGTGTACTTAATGGATGCTATTGATACCAGCAAAGCGACTGAGAGGAATACCAGCTTGAAGAACTGAGATAATGCATCAAATGAAAGCGTATCATAGAATAGCATGCCTTCACGGCCAAGGCTCATTATTACAAGCACAAGGGATGCAAGTACACCCAGAGATGCAAGATAACCCAACATCTTCTTTGTATTCGTATTAAGGAATAATCCTATAAGCAGGACCACAAGGCCGGTTCCCACCAGGGTGAGCTCAGGTGTGAGCAATGTAAGATCTGCCATCTATCACACCCCCGCAACAGCCATCAGGCTGACCAGTTTTTCGGAATTTGTTATCATCATGTCCAGCACCGGACTGGGGTTCAGTCCAAAGTAAAGTATCAGTATCGCGATGACAGCCATTGAGAACGTCTGGGACGCAGAAATATCTTTCAAAGCCCCGAACTTCTCATTGTATACGCCGAACATCGTTCTCTGCATTGCCCACAAGTGATATGCTGCTGTGATTATTATGGCAAGTATTGCTATGACCACATAAGTGGGCTGGTTGATGTATGTGAATGTCAGCACCAGGAACTCTGCAATGAATCCTGTAAGTCCCGGAAGCCCCAATGAGGCCATGAAAGCCAGCATCATGATCACAGCAAGCTTGGGCATCTTTCTGGCAAGTCCTCCAAGTTCATTGATGATCCTGGTACCAGTTGCATTGTTGATGACCCCGCAAGCCATGAACATTATGCTCATGATCAGTCCATGCGAGAACTGCTGGAACATGGCCCCTGAAACTGAGAGAGAAACAAGACCTGCAGCTCCAAGCGTTACATAACCCATATGGCTTACACTGGAATATGCCACCATGCGTTTGAGGTCCTTCTGTGCCAGCGCAAGGAAAGCTCCGTAAAGGATGCTCACTGCACCTAGTGCTGCCATGATAGCGATCATAAGGTTCATGGATGGTGTGAAAGGCAGTATCGGCAACATTACCCTGAACAATCCGTAACCACCTATCTTAAGCAGTACGAAGAGCACACTGCCTGCGGTCGGTGCTTCAACGTATGCATCAGGCAGCCATGAATGGAACGGGAATGCTGGGATCTTTACCAGGAACCCGAACAACAGTGCCACAAATATGAGATCACGGGACAATCCACTGGCTATGAACTGGAACTGGGAAAGCAGGTGTTCAATACCCATGTTCGGAGTACCGGTCTGTCCCCAGGCAGCGAAATAAAGGCCAAATATGCCCAGCAGCATCACAAGTGAACCCACATGTGTGTAAATGAAGAACTTGATCGATGCCTTGTGCTTCGCGGGCCCGCCCCAGATGCTTACCATGAAGAATAGGGGTACCAGGGTCAGTTCCCAGAACACATAGAACAGGAAGAAATCAAGCGCTACGAAGACACCTATAACAGCTCCCTGAGTTGCAAGTATCAGTGCATAGAACCTGTTGGGCTGCTTCTTGTCATCATTCCAAGTGAACAATATGAGGAAGGGTATGACTATGGCGTTCAACAGGACAAGTGGCATGGAGATGCCATCTATGCCCAGCTGATAATTGATCCCAAGGCTTGGCACCCATTGAGCGAATTCCTGGAACTGCATCTGAGATGTCGTACTGTCGAAGTTGAAGTACATGAACATGCTCAGTGCCAGTACCAGCACTGATGAGAATAGGGCAGAAACCCTTGCTTGTTCTTTAGTCTTTGTGAATAGGGTAAGTACTGCGAATAAAAAGGGGATCAGTACTATTAAAGATAGAATGGGTATTGCCATTTAGAATACCTCCAGGATCAGCTTAACGAGAATTATAAGTAAACTGACACCAGTTACCACTGAAGTGGCATAGTTCTGTACCACACCTGTCTGAAGTAGTCTCAGACCATCTGAGGCTTCGGTGAATATATGACCTATAAGATAGACCGTCCAGTCAAAGCCTCTGTCGATTGCTCTTCCGGCAAGTGCAAGACCTTCGTATATAACCTTAACTGCAAGGAATTGCGTAAAGATAGCGTTCTGGTAGTACCTGTTGTAAAGCAGTTTGTATATCGGATTCTTCCTGGAAACAATGCTGGACATGTCAATGATCCGCATACCATAGATGAGATATGAGATCAAGAGACCTGCAATGGCAACGATAACAGGCATCCAGAGGATCAATAAAGGCTCACTTCCGGCACCGTGTGAGGCCAGATGATACTTACCGATCTCTGCAAGTGCATGGATATCCATATTAACGAAGTTGTTAGCAAATGTTTCTTCCAGGAATTTGCCGAAGCCTGTCTTTGTGAGTGCACCGAACACAAGTGCCAGAACACCCAATATCATGAGGGGAACGGTCATCACGGATGGGGATTCGTGCCCGCCATAATTGGTCCTTGGCTTGCCTGTAAAGGTCATGAAGATCAATCTGAATATGTAGATGGATGTGAGCAAGGCAGCCACTATCGAGAACAAATAGGGCACCCAGTTTTCTGTGGACTCACCGAAGAGGTATGCTGCTTCGATTATCGGATCCTTGCTGAAGAAGCCACTTACACCGATGGAAGTGCCCGGGATACCGAAACCTGCCAGGGCCAGTGACGCGATCAGCATGGTCGCAAATGTTATTGGCATGACCTTCCTCACGCCACCCATCTGTCTGATATCCTGAGTTCCAACTGCGTGGATCACACTTCCGGCACACAGGAAGAGAAGTGCCTTGAAGAATGCGTGGTTGATGAGGTGGAACAGTGAATCTCCAACTGCGGTTACTCCGATGACCGCACCCATTCCAAGTCCAAGCATCATATATCCAAGCTGACTGATAGTTGAAAACGCCAGAACACGCTTGATATCGTTCATAACGAGTCCCATGGTAGCCGCAAACAGAGCAGTGAAAGCTCCAAGATATGCAACTACGAGCAATGAATAAGGAGCTGCAAGGAACATGGGGAATGTCCTTGCAACCAGGTATACACCGGCTGTAACCATCGTTGCCGCATGGATGAGCGCAGAAACGGTAGTCGGACCTTCCATTGCATCCGGCAGCCACACATGCAGAGGGAACTGACCGGATTTACCCACAGCGCCTCCGAAGAAGAGCAGAGTGATAATGGTCAGATGACTTACCTCAAATCCGAAGATCTGGGTGTTAAGGGCTGCTATTTCAGGTATATGAGTGAAGATCTCATCGAACCTGAGAACATATACGCCTTCCGGGATGGAACCGTTGAATATCCTGAAGATATCGGCAAATAATAGGATGATACCTGCAAGGAACATCACGTCACCAACCCTTGTGGTCAGGAAAGCCTTCTTGGCTGCGGAAGCGGCTGATGGTTTTTCGAACCAGAAGCCAATGAGCAGGTAAGAGCACAGACCCACGAGTTCCCAGCATATGAAGAACTGAAGGATGTTGTCAGAAAGGACCACTCCGAGCATTGCAGCTGTGAAAAGGGCTGTCTCTGCAAAGTATCTCGGCTGGGCTTTATCATGGGACATGTAGCCAACAGCATAGATGTGGATGAGCAAACTGACAAAGGAAACCATGGACAGCATCACAGCAGCCAGGGGATCAATAAGGACACCCACATTGAGTATGGCAAACCAATTGTACGATTGAGAGACAACCTGCTCCGGGTTCTGCAACAGGTTCAGTGTGATCATCAATGAGATCACGAAAGAGGTAAAGATAGCAATAATAGGGATGATGGCTCCGCCATTTGGCAGCTTCTTACCCAGGAAGAACGTGAGCACGAAAGCAAGTGCCGGAAGTACAGGTATTAAAAATGCCATGTCTTCTATCGCCATTTTTACCACCTCAATACATTGATCTTATTAAGATCGATCATATCCCTTACCCTATAGATGGACATCAGGATCGCAAAACCAATGGCCGCCTCAGCTGCTGCAAGAGCAATGGAATACAAAGCAAATACCTGCCCCGTAAGGTCTCCATTATAGCTTGAGAATGCCACCAGGTTGATGTTGGCGGCGTTCAGCATCAGCTCCACGCACATAAGCATCCTGATACCACTTCTCTGGGTCATGAACCCAAAGAGACCTATTGAGAATATGATAGCTGAAAGTGCAAGATAATAAAATAATGGTATCATTCGGTACCATCTCCTTTTGCCATGTAGATAGCGCCCATAAGGGTAGCCAGCAATACTATAGAAAGTATTTCAAACGGTATAACGAACTCAGTAAATATCAACATACCTATTCCCTGAATGTTACTCTGGTCCATAGGGTTCTGCGGGATCTGGTCCACAGTGTTCCAGTTGGTAAAGCCTATTGATATGATAACTATTGCAAGGAAAAGAATAGCTACTATCATACCTGCTATACGCGGTCTGAAGAACTTATACACTGAAGTCAGGATCTGCATAATAGTAAAATGTTTATTCAGCATCCTTATCACTTCCAAACTCCTTTTTCGTGAGCATGACCGCGAACAGTATCAGTACACCGATAGCTCCCACGTACACCAGTACCTGAATGACCCCAAGGAACTGGGCATTCAGTAGTATGTACAAACCTGCTACGACGAACATGACAACTATCAGGGACAATGCAGACCTGACTATATCCTTCGCTGTGACCACTAACAGAGCGAAAGATATGGATAACAGGGCCATTACAGCAAATACCATTATTTCCAGAACATCTGCAATTATTGAGGTGTCCATCTGCTTACCTCCTCACCAGCTTCTTTTTCAGCGTTTATGTCAACCTCTCTTGCCAGCATGTCCGGCGTAAAGAGAAGATCATTGTGCTCCCATCTTATTACACCCGTAGTGTATACCTTAGTGCTTGAAAGAGCTCCTTTTGGACACTGGTCTATACACAGCCCGCAGAACAGGCAATGTCCGACATCGATAGATGGGAACCATCTCTTCTTGCTGCTGTCGGGACCGATCTTGGCCTTGACGATCTTGATCGCGTTGTTAGGACATGTGTTAGCACATATCCCGCAACCTATACACTTGCTTTTATCCAGCTTCTGAAGACCCCTGAACCTATCGGCGAGCCTGGTGGGTTCTTCCGGGCACATCCTGGTTACCGTGGGCTTGAAATAAATATGATTTAATGCCTTTTTGATATTTTTTAGAACCATATTGTCACACTCCCAGCAAGGCCAGTAATATGACCCATCCCAGATTCAGCAAAGACAGGGGCAATAGCCTCTTCCAGCTCAGGTCTACTACCTGGTCGATCCTGAACCTTGGAACAGCCCATCTGATCATTATGATCGCCAACATCACTATGGCCACCTTGCCCAGGAAGAAGGCTGTAGGCAGGATGATCCCAAGGAGCATGTTAGAAGTAAGCATTTCAGGTAGGTTCCATCCACCTAGGAACAGCAGGACCACAAGCATGGACCCAAGTATCAGGTGAATGTATTCTGCAAAGAAACCAAGACCAAAACGCATACCCGTGTATTCTGTGATCCACCCGGCAATGAGCTCTTCCTCGGATTCGTTCTGGTCAAAAGGCAGCCGACCCATATCTGCCATGAGGGCTATGAAGAACACAAAGAACCCAAGGGGCTGCATGATAATGAACCACAGTGGACTTTGAGCCTGTGCAATGTCTACAATATTCAAAGATCCGGCCATTATAGCCACGCTCACGATACATATCCCAAGGGGAACCTCATAACCGATCATGCGTGCGAAGTTCCTGAATGCACCCAGCAGGGAATACTTGTTGTTTGAGCTGTAGGCTATCATAAAAATACCAATTACGGAAACAGCGGACACAGCCTCAATGTACAGGATACTTATATCCATATCAGTAGCAGCTATAGGATACGTATTACCGTTTATGATCACAGCGCCAAAAGGAATAGCCACAAGCATCAGGAAAACAGATCCCATGAGGACGATAGGTGCAAAGACGAAGAGGAACTTATCAGCATTGGCAGGTATAATATCTTCCTTTGTGAACAATTTTATTGCATCTGCTACAAGCTGAAAAATTCCATGGGGACCGACCCTGTTGGGACCATGACGCTGCTGAATGTCAGCTGATAATTTACGCTCGAACCACACAGCTATCATTGCACCCATGAATATAGCACCCATAAGGCAAAGTCCCAGAATACCACGTATCCAGGGATTGAAAAGAATTTCTGGTATTTCCATCATGATCACCTGTCAACCTCACTTGTACATGTGTCCATGCTTCCGGCAATTGCCACAATATCAGCAACTGGCACTCCTTTCAGAAGTGGAGGTAATGCCTGCAATGTAGGATACACAGGTCCTCGTATCTTCACACGATACGGTTTATCGGAACCGTCAGAAACCATATAGAATCCCATTTCACCTCTTGGGTCCTCCACACGGTGGAACACTTCTCCGGCAGGTATCCTCATGACCGGGGACCTGCGTCCATAGGCAGTTCCTTCAGGGAATATAGGTCCTGAGGGAATCTGGTCAAGGCATTGTTCGACTATGTACATGCTTTCACGCATCTCATCAAGGCGCACCTGCACCCGGGCGAACACGTCACCTGCAGTCTGGGTACATACTTTGAAATCCAGGTCCTTATAAACAAGATACGGTTCATCCTTACGGATATCAAAGGCAACTCCGGTTGCACGCAGCGGAGGACCGGATACTCCTATATCCTTCGCAACCTCTGCAGTAAGCGTGCCAATACCCACGGTCCTTGCCTTATATATGGAATCTGTGCTGAACAGTTCTTCATAATTGTCAATGGCCTTTCTCAGATTTCCAAAGACATACTTTACATCTTCCTTAAAGCCTTCCGGAAGATCGTCTTTCACACCACCAAAACGCAGGAAAGAATGCGTGATGCGTGCCCCTGTAACAGAGTCTATAACGCTCATAAGATCTTCCCTTTCCTTGATGGTGTACATGAACATGCTCACAAAACCAACAAAGGAAGCATATTCTCCCATGCCCAGCAAATGGCTTTGTATCCTGGAAAGCTCTTCCATGATGACACGAATGTACTGAGCTCTTTCGGGAACCTCTATACCTGCAAGTTTTTCCACACAACCAACATAGGCTTCTTCGTTGGTCAGAGCAGCAAGATAGCATATCCTGTCCACTATCGTGATACCCTGCAGGTATGTCTTGTTCTCAAGTATCTTCTCGATCCCTTTGTGGATCCATCCCATCTCTACCTCAGAATCCACAACAGTCTCACCCCTCAGCTTTGCATTGAGCCTGAAGGGGCCCGGCAGCATAGGGTGTTGTGGCCCAAGATGCACTATCATTTCAGAAGGTCCAACTTCATCATACATAATAAAACCTCATACCAGATTCCTGGCTGTCTTGTTGGGGAAACCTTTGTAATCTTTTCTGAGCGGCCATTCGCCGAGCATGTCCTGAGGAAGCACCAGAGGCCGAAGGTCCGGATGATCAAGATATTTAACACCGAAAAGTTCGTAGGTTTCTCTTTCGTACCAGTTGGCATTCCAGTATACAGGAACCACTGACTCTACTTCCGGATCGTCCCTTGGCAATATGGCTTTCAACGTCAGTACTACCGGATGTTCATAAGAACCAATAACATATACCACTTCGATCTCGTTCCTTTCAGGGTAATCGACGCCGAATTCGCAACAAAGATGTCCGAAAGAAAGTTTTTCCTTTAGATACTGACATATATCCTTCACGCTTTCAGGCTTTACCTTCGCAAGGATCCTTATATCAGATTCCACCTGTGCATCGTAGATGACACCTGTGAACTGACTGGAAAGAGAATCGATCATAGCTTTAGCATCCATATGGTCACCTCAGTAATCAGTACCTTTGTCCTTCTTTGCAACTATCTTCTTCTGCAGCTCATAAAATGCCTGGATAAGGGCCTCGCATCTTGGAGGACAGCCCGGAACATAAATATCTACAGGGAAAACTTCATCTACGTTCTGACGAGTGCTATATGATTCGTAAAATGGACCGCCACTGATAGCACAGTCCCCATAGGCTATAACCCACTTTGGTGCTGGCATCTGGTCCCATATCCTCTTAAGTGCAGGGAAATACTTTTTTGTCACGTATCCGCTGATGATCAGTACATCGGCATGCCTTGGAGAGTTCCTCGGAATGATACCAAAACGATCGGTGTCATAGTGTGCCATACCTGTGGAAAGCAATTCCACACCGCAGCAACCCATGGCATTCACAGTGAACCAGAGAGAGTTCTTCCTTCCCCAGTTAATGATATCCTGTGCCTTTGTTTTCTTTAAGAAATCACTGATAGCACTAGTGCTTGTGGTCATGACACCTGGTATCTCTTCTTGCATGTCATCTTTATTATTAGTGGAAACAGGCTCTACTTCTGCCATTTAAGCGCCTCCTTCTTGATAAGATATAAGTATCCGAACAATACAACGAAAATAAAGATCAGCATTTCAATGGTTGCTATAATCGTTATGCTTGGTTCTCTGAAAATAGTAGCCCAGGGATACAAAAAAAGGACCTCTATATCGAACAAGACAAATGCAATGGCATACAGGTAATACTCAACATTGAACTGGATCCTTGCACTCCCAGTGGGAACGGAACCCGCCTCATATGTTTCATATTTTACAGGAGATCTGCTCCTCGGACTTAACTGCTTCACAAGAAGCATGGTCACCGGAGGCATTAAGAGCGCCACTACAAGAATTATCGCAACCGGAATGTAACTGTAGATTATGTTGCTAACATCGATTATTCCTGACATAGTGATTCACCTGAAGATTATAAATACATATAGGTTATTTGTATATTTCTTTTTTTATGAAAAAGAGTATACTGTAACCTATTTTCAATGAATGTAGGTTCAGAATACGTTAAAGGTAATTAAATTTTGTGTTGTGGCAAGTTTCAATTAGCCTTTTTAGCTATGTTTTTGCCATGAAGATATTGCATATACTGAAATTATGACTTTATAGGAAAATAAAAAAAGCTCAGCTTCTTATCAGAGCTGAGGAGAGTAATATTTCTTGATCACAGTATCGCACTCGGAGCAGGAAACTACCATCCATTCCCCCACATCCGTACGCACATATTTTTCAAATATCGAAGAACCACAGTTCGGACATACATAATAGTCCTTGAAGTAGTAATGGTAGAAATGTGGCGTTGTTTCAAGCCACTTCAGTACCATTTGCATGTGTGTGAAGTATTTATGCTTAAGAGGAGCAGCATTGCTCTCAAGGGCACCCTGCACGCGACTGGCTACCTGCCTTATATGGCTTTCAGATCTTTCTGTTAGCTTTTTGTAGTCCGATATGTACTTTATCGTGTGGTCCAGATATTGCAGATAGGCCTTATGTGCCTTAGGTTCCCTTTTCCAGATGGTGCGTATGAAATATTCTCCCATTACATCTTCCAGGATATCTGCACAGGTCGTACAGATATTATAATCCTTGAAATGACGGGAATCCTGCTCACCCCCGCATATAATACATGTTTCCATTATGCCACCCCTTATGATCCTGAACCTATCAGGTGATCGATATCGGCTTCATGGCTTCCCGGGTAAACATTATGGGAAATATGTTCAGCACTGCAAGCAGATCCCCACTGTGTACCTTCCCGGACTCCTGCCCCAGCACATAAGCGTATGTGATAGTACGTTCAGTGTCCACTGGCTTGGCACCTCCATCTGTACCCACCTTTATCAGAGAAACTACCGCATGGTGAGTAAATGTACAAGGCATGGCGATCGTGTCAGGTTCGATCGTGATCTCCTTCACACGCAGTTTCTTGAACTCACCTGCCCGTATGTCTGCATCCTCGGTGGCTATCACCATTTCCCACTTTGCTCTTGTGGCGATGGTGAACTCATAAGTTGCGGCGTTTATCTTCTTACACTTGATGTCACCGTTCTCACGGCAAACGACCTGAACTATTTCCTGCTTCATTTCATCACCACAAATAGTTGGTCTATTCTAGTACAAATAGATTTCGAGAAATATCATTAATAATCATTATATAACTTTGGGGACAAATAGAACATTTATTTTTTCAGCATAACACACGTTTTCTCTTTATGACATTTAGTCGTGAGAAGACTATTTGATTCAAGCACGCCATCAATATTATTGAGCACATGGATAACATTCTCTTTCAAGGAATGGATGTCATAGGTCCTTACTTTCAATAAAAGATCATAAGGTTCCAGAAGTTCATATATCTCAAGCACATCATTGACATTCTTTAGTTTATTGATCACACTTATCCTTTTACTCTGATCTATCCTAAGACCAATATAGGTCGTTATATTCAAGCCGACACTCGCAGGATCTATCAAAACGGTGAATTGCTTGACAACCCCACTGCTCTGAAGTTTTTCTATCCTCTTATGAACAGTGGATGTAGCAAGCCCGAGATCACTGGCAATTTCAGTGCTGTGGATCCTTGAATTCTGTGTGAGGTGTTCCAAAATGGCAAAGTCGAGATCATCCATATTAATATATTTATTAATTCATAGTATATGATATTTTTCTTTAAACTCCCAGAATGGATCAATTTGACATAATAAGCAAAAAATAAGAAACATATAAAACATAAATAATAAAAACCATATATAATTATGGAGATGACAATGTTTTTGTTCATTGAATGATTCTATAC
The DNA here is from genome assembly GCF_002067275.1 of Methanomethylovorans sp. PtaU1.Bin093. Classification (GTDB taxonomy): domain Archaea; phylum Halobacteriota; class Methanosarcinia; order Methanosarcinales; family Methanosarcinaceae; genus Methanomethylovorans. The sequence goes on from NZ_MVQX01000046.1 coordinate 14,495, forward strand.
TGCATGAATGGTGTATAGCCAATGGAAATCAATAAAAGATGTGTCGGATGCGGTCAGTGTACTGCATTCTGTCCGAAGGAAGCTATTATTGTAAAAGGGAATGCCTGTATCACTGCAGATTGCATCCAGTGTAAAATATGTATGGCCTACTGTCCGATGAAAGCTATCGAGGAAAGTGCATGAAAGTTTTAGTGATCGGTTCAGGACTTGGAGGTCTGCTTAGTGCTGCCTGGCTCTCGCGGGCAGGCCACGAAGTGGATGTCTTTGAGAGACTTCCCATTACAGGCGGAAGGTTCACTAATATTGAATATAAAGGGTTCCACCTATCTACTGGCGCTTTACATATGATACCTCATGGCCCGACTGGTCCTCTGGGCACCCTACTGAAGGACGTGGGAGTGGGCGTACAGATCGTACGTGCCGATCCTATGGCCATCATCCGTATCCCAATAGAAAAAGATGCCACGGATTATGCACATGGTTTCCGGGACATAGATTTCCATGATTTTAGAAAACGCTTTTCTCTGCTGAATAAGATAAAATTGGCGATCCTTATAACCACTACACGGATGTTCCCCCCAAAAAGGGGTTCAATGGCAGAGTGGTGCTCTAAGAACCTTAAAGAGGACTGGGCCCTAAGGATAGCTGACTCTTTCTGCGGATGGGCATTAAGCCTGAAGGCTAAAGACGTGCCAGCTGCGGAAGTATTTGAGATCATTGAGAACATGTACAGATACAGTGGTTCCGGGATACCGCTCGGCGGCTGCAAATCAGTTACAGATGCTCTTATCGACGTAATATCCTCCTGCGGAGGAAAGATACATACCTCCTCAGAAGTTTCCCGGATAATCATAGAAGATCAGAAAGCTGTGGGAATAATAGCTGATGGGAAAGAGTACCGCGGAAACATTGTGATCAGTGACATAGGCCACATAGAAACAAGCAGGCTATACGATACAAATGTAGTGACCGAAGATACTAAGAAATATCTGACATCCATCAAAGAACTGAAACCCTCTGCTGGTGTCAAGATCTGCCTTTCATCGAACGAACCGCTCATTGGCCATGCAGGCGTGCTGCTGACACCTTATGCCCGACGGGTAAATGGTATCAACGAAGTGACAAATATCGATCCTTCTCTTGCACCTCCTGGAAAACATCTGACAATGGCACATCAATGCGTAGAATGGGAAAACCTGGACAGCCTGGAAGAAGAAATAGACCTTGGTCTAAGTGATCTGTCCGAGATCTTTGCAGGCAGGGATTATGAGGTGCTTCTCATACAATCATATTCAGGGGAATGGCCAGTGAATCGGTCGTCCTCCGGTACGGACCTTACCAACAGGACTCCCATTGATGGCCTCTATGTGGTTGGGGATGGAGCAAAAGGCAAAGGAGGCATAGAGGTCGATGGTATTGCACTTGGCGTAAGAAATGCCATGAAAGACATCCTTAACCAGGGAAACTAATCGATAGATTGAATTTGTGGTAACCTATATAGTCCAACGAAAGCACATGACAGGTCTTGTTACATTTTCCCGGAATGTATTCATACCCGTGACCAATGTATGCCGGAACAGGTGTGGATATTGTACGTTCAGACGTGAACCCGATGAGCCTGGGTCATGCTTCTTGTCACCTGAGGATATTATCCCAATACTCAAAGAAGGAAAAAAGGCAGGCTGTAGTGAGGTGCTTTTTACATTCGGGGAATATGCCGAAGAGGTACCCGAATATAAGAAATGGCTTGAAGAAATGGGTTATTCTTCTAACGTGGAGTACGTTATAGATCTGTGTAAGCTGGCAATTAAGATCGGCCTTTTGCCGCATACAAATGCCGGTGTCCTGAACTATATGGAACTTGAATCCCTGAAACCCTGGAATGCAAGCATGGGACTCATGCTGGAAACAACAGGTATGGTAGCAGCTCACTTGAATTGTCCGGGGAAACAGCCAGATGTGAGGATCAAGACCATCAAATACGCCGGTGAGCTGCAAATACCGTTCACAACTGGCATACTGGTTGGGATAGGGGAGACCCTGGACGATCGGATAGACTCTCTGCAATGCATATCCAATCTGCATGCGGAATACGGACACATTCAGGAAGTGATAGTTCAGAACTTCATTCCAAAACCTGGAACATCTATGGAAAAACACGCTTCTCCGACCATAGAAGAGATGGTCCAGATGGTTTCTATTGCAAGGGAAATATTACCTGCCGACATAGCCATTCAGGTTGCTCCTAACTTAATAGACCCATATTTGCTTGTCCAATGTGGAGCGACAGATCTGGGAGGCATATCCCCCACGACCATCGACTGGATCAATCCTGAAACAGAATGGCCTACTGTGGACAACCTGCGGGAGCTGCTCAAAGACATACCCCTGAGGGAAAGGCTGCCTATTTATCCTGATTATATAAAAAAAGGATGGTACAGTAAGAACCTGAGGTCACTTATCAGATCCATGGCCGACAAAGAAGGTTATAAGAGATCCCGGTGAGAAAGGACGTTCTGTTATTTTAGATAATGATTTATATTTTGAACCAATTGAGCATACTATTCCAATACACTGGTCTGGTCATACTATGATGTCAAAGATCGATGAAGAGCTGGTGGAAAGAGCGTATAGCGGAAAAACCAGCAGTGAAGATGCGCTCTTACTTCTGGATGCTGAACCTTTTGAACTATTCAGGTTTGCTGATAATCTGCGGTACGAAGCAGTCGGTGATATTACTACCTACGTAGTTAACCGCAACATTAACTTCACTAACCGTTGCATCGGAAGATGTGGTTTTTGTGCGTTCAAAGAAAAGAACGGATACATCCTGAAAAATGAAGAGATACTTGCCAAGGTGGAAGAAGCACACAAAGCAGGTGCAACCGAGGTCTGTATTCAGGGTGGTCTCTTACCGAACGCCGGTCTTGAGCTATATACAGGTATCCTCGAAGCAGTGAAAGAAGAATATCCGTCAATCCATATACATGCATTCTCCCCGATGGAGGTCTATCATGCTGCAAGGACCAGTGACCTTAGCATAAAGCAAGTATTGCATGAGCTGAAAAAATCAGGTCTTGGAACAATGCCTGGCACTGCTGCTGAGATACTCTGCGACCATGTCAGGAAAGAACTGTGCCCTGGAAAGCTCCTGACCGCAGAATGGGTAGACGTGGTCACCTCGGCTCACAGAACAGGTATCCGTACAACTGCTACAATGATGTATGGACATATCGAATCCTGGCAGGACAGAATAGAACATATGATGATAGTAAGGGAGATCCAAAAAGATACCGGTGGCATCACCGAATTCGTGCCCCTGCCATTTATGCCTTATAATAATCCCATCGGTAAAAAAATGATCGATGAAGGGCGCTATGCCACCACTGGCATCGATGACCTCAAAGTATATGCGATCTCCCGCATAATCTTCCATAAGCATATCAATAATGTCCAGGCAAGCTGGGTAAAGCTTGGAAAAAAACTGGCTCAGGTAGCTCTCTATTGTGGAGCGAACGATCTGGGGGGAACGCTCATGGAAGAGAGCATCTCGACTGCGGCTGGTGCAAACAATGGCACTTCGATCTCCGTACAGGAACTTGAATGGATGATCAAGGGTGCAAACAGGACCCCAAAACAAAGGACCACACTCTACGAGATCGATAAAATAGAAAAAACGTCTCTTGGCAATCGCCCAAGGGAGGCTGGCAATGCTGTCATTTATTCCTGAGGATACGAGGGAGAAGGCCTATAAGGGAGAAATTGCCCTGAAGGATGCCCTTGAACTGGCAGAATTGTCTCCTCTGGCACTTTTTAACTTTGCGGATGAAATTCGTTCAAGTACTGTAGGTGATGTGGTCACATATGTTGTGAACAGGAACATCTACATTACCAATATGTGCAGGGGAAACTGCGGTTTCTGTGCTTATCGTGCTGAAAAGGGATTCATGCTAAACATGGACCAGATACTTGAAAAAGTATCAGAGGCCAGTGAGGCCGGTGCAGTGGAAGTATGTATCCAGGGAGGGTTCCTGCCTCAGCTTGACATAGATTACTATACTTCCCTTGTAGAGAACATAAAGGAAGCATATCCAAAGATGAGCATACATGGTTTTTCTCCGATGGAGATCTTCTATGCATGCGAGAACAGAGGCTTTTCCCTTGAAGAAGCCTTTGAAAGACTTAAAGCGGCAGGTCTTGATACTCTGACAGGCACTTCGGCAGAGATACTCTCTGACAGAGTGCGCAGGATAATATGCCCTGGAAAACTGAGTACCGACCAATGGATAAATACTATAATGACCGCTCATCAGGCCGGACTTAGAACCAACTCCACTGTAATGTATGGACATGTGGAAACCCTTGAAGAGCGCCTGAACCACCTCTTTATTCTGCGCTCAATACAGCAAAGGACAGGAGGTTTCACGGAATTGGTGCCTTTGCCTTTTATGCCTTATAACAACCCGATAGGTGAGAATATGCTCTCCCAAGGTAAATTCATGACCACAGGCATCGAAGATCTGCGCTTCTATGCCCTGGCACGGATAATCCTTAATGGACATATTGATAACATCCAGGCAAGCTGGGTCAAGCTTGGAAAGAAACTGTGTCAGGTAGCATTGCATTGCGGTGCCAACGATCTGGGCGGCACGCTCATGGAAGACAAGATCTCCACAGCTTCCGGAAGCAGTAACGGGGAATACGTTCCGCCTGCTGAGATAGAATGGATCATCAGGTCTTCAGGCAAGATCCCAAAACAAAGAAATGCTCTCTATGAAGAGGTATAAATGCGCGCTGTCATCCCATACAAACAAGAGAATGCGAAATCCCGGCTTGCTCCGGTGCTCACCCTGACAGAGAGGGAACAATTCGTGGAATTGATGTTAAGGGATGTAGTATGTTCCCTGAGAGAGGCAGGAGTGAAGGATATAGATATCCTTGCAACATCCGAATATAGTTCGCTTTCTGACCTGGATGTGAATTTTGTGATCGATCCTGCTGATCTGAACGAATCGATCAATAAATATCTTGAGAGACAGGACCAGCCAGTACTTATAATAATGGCAGACCTTCCTCTTGCAAGGCCAGAACAAGTGAAAGCGATAATTTCCTCTGAAGAAGACTTAGTGATCGTGCCTGGCAAAGGCGGCGGAACTAACGTGCTTTTCATAAAGGAACCAGCTGGATTCCATGTCCGTTATTATGGAATGAGCTTTCGTAACCACTGCACCATAGCTAAAGATATGAACTGCTCATTGAGAATATACGATTCGTTCCTGCTGAGCACAGATATCGATGAACCACATGATATTGTGGAAATACTCCTGCACGGACGCGGGCTTTCCTTTGGATATGTACAGAAGAAGTTCGAACTGGAAAGTGGCAGAGCACGTGTAAAGCTTACCAGCCTTCACTGAATATGATGTATCAGAGGCTGTAAGCGACAAAAGATATAAAGTTGAATACAGTATTAGGGTACGTTAAGTTATGCGATCTCAAATTTACAGGTGATAATTGTGTCCATTGAAGTGAACAGGTATAAATGTGGATATTGTGGTGCATGTGTGGGCGTGTGTCCGTCGGGAGCCCTGGAGCTTGTGGAGACATGGATAGAAGTGGATATGAACTGCTCCAGATGTGGCCTGTGTGCCAAGATCTGCCCGGTAGGAGCTATCAAGGTGATCCGATGAAAGATAAGTATGATATCATTGTGGTAGGTGCCGGACCTGCTGGTTCCGTAGCTGCGAAGACAGCTGCAGAAAAAGGACTTAGTGTCCTGCTCATAGAAAAACGACAGGAGATCGGTGATCCGGTAAGATGTGCGGAGGGTGTGGGCAAACAGGCTCTCAAAAAGTACATTGAACCAGATCCCAGATGGATATGTACCGATATGAGAGGGTCAAGAATATTCTCTCCCGACGGTACGAGCATACAGATGGCTGAAGAGATCGCCGGAGGAGAAGTTGGCTATGTGCTGGAAAGAAAGATCTTTGACCGGGCGCTTGCCTATGAAAGCGCAAAGGCCGGTGCCGAAGTTATGGTCAAGACCAGAGCTACAGGCCTCATAATTGAGAACGGCTCAGTATGTGGCATCAAGGCCATGCACCTTGGACAGGAATATGAGGTAAGGTCAAAGATAGTGATCGGTGCGGATGGTATGGAATCCAAGGTCGGCAGATGGGCTGGGATCGATACTTCTCTAAAACCCTCGGACATGGAGACCTGCGTACAGTATCTTATGAGCGGCGTTAATATCGACCAGGAATACTGCCAGTTCTATGTGGGCAAGAAAATAGCACCATGTGGATATGTCTGGATATTCCCTAAAGGCGGGAATATGGCCAATGTGGGTATCGGTATACTCGGAAGCGAATCCGGCGAAAAGAGAGCTGTTGACTACCTTAATGAATTTGTAAAGGAAAAACTCTCGGATGCTTCCATCATTGAAATCGATTATGGGGGCGTACCTGTGAGCGGTACCGTTGAACGTACTATCACCAATGGGCTCATGCTGGTGGGGGATGCAGCAAGGCAATCCGATCCTTTAACCGGCGGAGGCATCATCAATGCGATGGAAGCAGGTGAAATTGCGGGTGAAGTAGCTTATAATGCAATACTTGCAGGCGATGTATCCGTGGAGAAGCTTCAGGAATATGAGGACAGGTGGAGGGAAACTATTGGAAAGGCAATAGACAATAGCCTGATCGTCAAAGATATATTTGTGAAGATCACTGATGAAGAGCTGAACTCTCTGGCTCATTCCCTAAAAGGTGTAAACTTTAACAAGATGGGCCTTACAGACTTGCTATATGCTCTTTTCAAGGCGAACAAGAAGCTTCTATGGGACCTGAGAGTATTATTCAAGAACGTTGTGAAAAACGAACTTGAAACATAACCAAACGTCATAAAAGAAAAAATACCAGTATGTGATACATATACTGGATCCCTTTTACTTTTTCCAGAACTCAGGTGTGAACAGCACTACCACTGTAAATACTTCAAGCCTGCCTACCCACATATTAGATATCAGTATCACTTTGGCCAGGGCTGGCATTGCATAAAAACTGCCCATTGGTCCGACAAGATTGAATCCCGGACCTATGTTACCCAAAGTGGTGATGGATGCTGTGACGGAAGTAAGAATATCCACACCCATAAGAGAAATAAAGAATGTGCTGGCCAGGAATATAAGGAAATAGATCACCACAAAGGATATGATCTCCTGCATTATGTTTTCGGGAACAGTCTTTCCATTGAACTTTATAGGCTTTACTGCTTTTGGATGAATGGCCTTGAAGAGTTCCCATCTGGCATACTTC
>NZ_MVQX01000047.1 GCF_002067275.1 Methanomethylovorans sp. PtaU1.Bin093
TAAGGATCTCTTTCCATTCGCCTATGACATCATGGGTCCAGCAGTCATCCGCACCTGCAGCTTCACGCATCGTCAAAGCCAGGATATATGTCAGTTCTTTTACAGTTGCACCTGCTTCAAGAGCGCCTTTGAAATGTTTCAGCACACATGGTTTTGAGCGGGCCTTTATGGAAAGAGCAAAACATATGAACTGATATGTTTTCTCGTCAATGGTCCTTTTATCCCTGTATATCTCATCGATCTCATCAAGCTTCTGTGCAAATTCCGGGAAAAACTCTTCCAGCATCCTCATGTTATTCACCTAACTATTAATACATATACTATTTTAGATTCCTAAAGCACTCTCTACTTTGGCCATGATCTCATTTAACTCAGTTTCTTCCAGGTCCAGCTTTCCGCCCTTTTTCATACCAAGTTCGGTTATTACTATGCTTTTATCGACTGTGAATCCTGCAAGTTCAAGTGTTTTTTTTGCACATACAAGAGCGCAGCCGTCGATGGCAATTATCTCATCGGTTCCCTCGGTGCTTTTTATGATACCTGGGACATCGCCTCCTATCCCGACGGTGCACATGATCTTTCCTTTTCCCTGTTTAGTAAGCTCAACAGCTACTTTGTTTGCCATCTGTCCAACGTTAGAGCCACCAGCGCATGCATACAGTCCGACTATCGCAGCTTCACATGCACATTTTACTCCTTCTGCCATTTTAATTTCTCCTGCCATGACATAACCCTTCATTTACTTTTTTGTAAGCCATTCCTTAACTTTCTCAACCGTAGGGACCTTGCCAGCTATCTTTACATCACCATCGACCACAACGGCTGGGGTGATCATTACTCCATAGTCAAGTGCAGCGTTCATATCCTCAACTTTCACCACCTCGGCAACGATGCCAAGTTCAGCAACCGCCTGTTCAACGATCTCTTTTGTTTTCTTGCATTTCGCACAACCTGAACCAAGTATTTCTATCTTCATGTTATCACCTTTCTAAGCATTATATATACACACATATACACAAATTTATGCACTATATTTCAGTAACCTCTTTTCAGTATTGCTATCAGTTCGTCTGCATTCGGCATGTTCGCCCTTATTTTCCTGAAAACATTCTCCATATAATATTCAACTCTGATGATCTGAGCTTTCAATGTGTCCGTATCAAATACTGCACAGCTTGCACGAGTATCTCCATCCCTGGGCTGACCTACTGAACCCGGATTTACAAGTGTCAATGCTCCTACCGTCCTGACAAAAGGAAGATGGGAATGACCGATGAATAAGAAATCAGCTTCAAGTTCTTTTATATACTCTTGAATCGTCTCTTCCGGAGTATCCGGTTTGATGTAATCATAGAAGGACAAGGGACTGCCATGAGTGAAGTAGAGCTTTTTCCCATTTTCCTCTCTTTTTAAATTCATCGGAAGCTTGCGAAGGAACTCTAGCTGGGCATCACTCAAGACATCCCATGTGTACTCTCTCGTTGATTGTGAAAGGTGCTTATATGCATAGCCACAGCCACAATCCATCCTGAAAGCCACAGCATTGTCATGATTTCCCATAATCGTAGGTATCTTTTGTTCCATCAGCATATCGATGCACTCGCCTGGAGATGGACCATAATCTACGAGGTCCCCCAGGCAGATCACTTCATCGTGGGGTACAGCCATCACCGCATCAAGAGCTTCTTTGTTCCCATGTATATCAGAAATGACCAGTAATCTCATAGATCTATACCCCATTATCAAAGTATATAATAGTCAAATGCAATTCCCGAGATCATTGCCATTACGACTACCAGTCCGATATATGAAAGTCCTTTTTGAATGCCCATGATCCTGTTGATAACGATCATACTGGGGAGGCTCAATGCAGGACCTGCCAAGAGCATTGAAAGAGCAGGGCCTTTAGCCATGCCGAGCAAAGTCAGAGCGCTGATGATAGGAACTTCCGTAAGCGTGGAGAAATACATTAGCGCAGCGGCTACAGAAGCAATGAGGTACGAAAGCAGGTTGCCACCACCCACATATTTGACCACTATCTCGGAAGGAAGCAGCTCTACCAGAATGCCTGCAAAGAATACACCTACCAGCAACAGAGGAGCGATCATCTTTACAAGGAACCAGGTTTCCTGCATCCAGCTCTCTCTTTCCTCCTTAGAGTACCACTTGAAGGACAGGTATACAGTTATAGCTATAAGGGGAATTTCCACCAGAGCGAGATATATCCAGGACTTGATAATTTCAGGTATGACAAGTATTGCCAGCAACAGCAGGAAAAGCTGAACGGTGTGAGCGTGCTCTTCTGAGTTAAAGGTCTTGATCCCATTGTGTCCACCGTTATTCTTTTCATATACTGCATGCATTATCAATCCGATAATAACAGATAGAAGAATTGCACCCACTGCCCTGGCAGCCCCGATATCATAACCCAGGATCTTTGCAGTATAAACAATAGCCAGAATATTGATCGCAGGTGCAGAGAACAGAAAAGTAGTGGCCGGACCTATGCCGGCTCCCCTTTTATAGATGCCTGCGAACAACGGCAGCACAGTACAGCTGCATACTGCAAGGAGACAGCCGGATACTGCTGCTACTGAGTAGGAGATATATTTAGGGGTACTTGCACCAAAATATTTCAGCACCGATTCCTTTGAAAAAAGCGATGCAATAGCACCGGCCAGGAAAAAGGCAGGTATCAGGCAGAGCAGCACATGCAATGCCAGGTATTCCTGCACAGATTGCAGACCGACGTTTACCAGATGTATAAGATAATCCTGTGTCATGTATTTCAAATATATTTGAAGCTTCGTATTTATAGTTTGTCGTTTCAAAAACTGTTGAAATACATATATATATGAGAACTAACATGGATTTGAGTGATCATCAAAATAACAGAAAATTGGGATTAATATGGCAGATGTAACTGTAAATTCAACCATATGTGGTTTTGTACATAAGGTCCATGGAGAAAAAGTTGGAAAAAATATAGTCATAGACATCGAAACTGATTGTGAGAAGATCAAAAAGATGTCGCATATGGAAATACCAATGGACCAGACGCTTGATATCAAGGACAATTACGTTATGACAAAAGCCCAGGAAGCTAAATGCTCAGCAAACTGCCTTGTGCCTTGCGGAGTATTGCATGTATGCAGAATGGAAATGGGACTATTGTCTCCATCATTAGCTAAAAAGTCTGGGGACATTAGCATCTCCTTTTAATAACTTGATCTTTTTGAGATAAAATGAGCAGATCATATTTCTTATCCGAGGAAAGTGGATGAGGATACCGGAACAGTTATCAAAAGAAATAGAAGTCCTCGGCGGAGTAGATAAGATCATAGAAAAACTGCCTGATGAAAATAGAATGATTGAGCAAAGCCTGATATACGCTGCACTTTCATCACCCATCAGGTTAAAGATCCTAAATCTTCTCTCGATACAGCCACTTTGTGCCTGTGTCATCCAGAAGATAACAAAGACTTCGCCATCAAAGCTTTCTTACCACCTTTCGCTATTAACTAACAATAATTTGATCGAAGGTGACAGGGAAGGATCATGGATAACATACAGCCTTACCGAGTCAGGAAGACAGTATGTTCTGAAAAAAGTGTAACAGGGACTTATATGTGGCACTGTCACCATTTACATTTGTTATGAACTGCCATTATTGTTACCGTATGTGCCCCTGATAGCCATCATAGGGTCTCCAACTCCCACTACTGTAATTCTCGTCTCGAGAGGAGGATGAGGCCAGTTATCAGGAGATGTCGTGTGTTTTGATAAATTTATGATCGTGTCTTCTTTTATTATACCGCATCGTTTCTCATAGTTAAGTACTAGCGAGTGCCCCATTTTCGTGGCATAGTCCACAGCATCACTATACCTCTCAAAACGCTCCCTGCCTTCGGAGGAAAATACAAGGAAATCACTGTCGGGATTCATCAAAGAAGCGGGCTTTATCATTATTTCCACCCTTTTTACACTTTTTCCGACAAGTGCTCCTACAGCATTCCCCACACTGGCAAATTGCGGAACCTGCACATCCGCATCGATCAGGGATCTCAATTCAGCCACATATGCAGAAACCGGCCCTCCAAGCAATACCACGGGAATATCTGTCTTGAACCTTGCAGGATAGTTCCTGCTCAGCACCTCATCGATCGCATTTTTTGGAATAGTGGGTATGAGGAAGGACATCAGATCATGGGCCATATTCATGGCAAAAAGGTCTTTTACATGTCTGCAGAACTCGTATTTGCCCATGTTCGCATACTTGGAAAGATAAACAGCTCCTGTCTCCGATGCTTCTTTGTTCCATTGCTCATATTCCCCAAGCACATGGAGCACATCAGTAGGTGTAAAGGCTATAGACTGGATGAGCCTTTTATTTATGAGCGAATCAAGCGCTTTATCAACGAGCATTATTTCTCTGGCATCTGTCATATCGGTCAGTTCGAGGACGGAGACGGGTTCATCACCAATTGACCTGAGTATCTCCTTTTCCTTTTCCCGCAGGCCAGTAGCTTCATACTCGGTTCTGACCACGAACTTGGTTTGCTGATAGTTTTCATTCGTATCTTTACGCAGGACCATTTTATTATGTTTCAGACGATAAAGAAAATCAGGGAAAAGAGTTGCTGCAACACACAAAGGAATAACTCTCCTGGGACCGATATTCACGTTTTTATCTTTGACCCAAACATGACTATCCCCTCCCAGAGCAGAGGTTTCCATGGTCATGGCTTTGACCCGTGTTTTCCAGCCACCCACCATGCAACCTTCGGAACTTATCTGAGGAATACCCGATTTAATCGCTGATACATCTGTACTTGTGCCTCCCACATCAATAACTGCACATGTGTCTACCTTTGCAAGGTAGGAAGCGCCGAGGATGCTTGCAGCTGGCCCTGAAAATATCGTTTCGATGGGTTTCTCCAATGCATCCTCTATATTATAGACCGAACCATCACACTTGAGCATCAAGAGCCTTGCATTGATACCTCTCTTCCTGATATCTGAAGCTACGGCATTGACAAATTGGTAGGTGATGGGGATCAACTGGGCATTAAGGGCTGCAGTCACAGCTCTTTCATAAACTCCCAGTTCCTGTGAAAGCTCGTGCCCACACACGACAGGTAGGTCTGTGATACTAAGGATCATGCTCTTTACAGCAAGTTCATGATCAGGGTTGCGGGTACCGAAGTAAGCGGACACGGCATAGGCTGAAACCCAGGATCTGGATGCTTCTACATACTCTCTGACAGCTTCAGTGTCTAAGGGATACTCTTCTTCACCGTTAGTATCATGGCCGCCTGAAACAAAAACGACACTTTCAGCAGGATATTCTTTGTCTGTTGCCTGCTCTCCTACTAATATAAGTCCTACTGGCCTGCCGGTGTTTTCAAGAAGCGCATTTGTGGAAAGGGTCGTAGATACTGATACAAGATTGACATTTTTTAGATACTGCTGATCCAGTGAATCCAGTACGTTTTTAATTCCTTGCTGGATGTCAGGGTAAGTGGTAAAAGATTTTTTTGCATCAACAATCGCTCCATCTGACCCCCTTAAAATAACAGCGTCAGTATATGTCCCCCCGGCATCAATACCTAAACCATAATGCATTCTTATCACCTTTTTAAATGAGAGTTGACCAAAGCACTTCTTCACAGACAGTTCAGACAAATTTTTTAAGTAAACAGCGTTAATTAAATACTTACCTATCAGAAGTAGTATTTCAAAGATATTAAAAATACTCGGTTGAATTTATCCACACATAAAGGCAAGATAAGTGAGTTGAAAGCAAATGTGGGAAGACAACTCAGGAGAGAAGCTTGGAGACTAAACACATGAATTTGACATGGTTGTGGATTGAAGGCGGAAGTCTTCAATATGAACTTCCTATAAAGTGTTTCGGAGATTGCCTGGATCACATATTGAACTGCCTTGCTCAGAGAAGCCAAAAGTAACAGAAAAATATGTGTGTACTACACATGGGGAAAGAGGTTTGCCTGTTTTCTTACAGTCCTGTTTAGCAAGTATTTTTTATACTTGAACAATCTTCTGACATACATGTACCCTACAGGAGAAGCATCGCTCTTCCTATCGTTTCTGGCTTCATTCAATAGGTCTTCGGCCCTTGCGTGTGACTCGTTGACTTCAAAGAACATCTTAAAAGGAGAAACGGTGTCTTTCCATAGAAACATGAACGAACTGTTCGTTCCAACTTTCAACGTATCGTCCAAAGTGGACCCTTTAGCAATGCAAAGCAGCTATAGGAAATTACAACTAATATACATAAAAGTATTATGTGCATGCATTAAGAACCATACTGAAAGAAACTACCCAGTGTGAGTTAAATAACTATCCTGAAGGAATCAATAATGCTGAAGATAGGAATAGTCGGATGCGGGACAATAGGCACTGGCATCTGTAAAGCGATCGATGATGGCTTGATAGAAACTGAAGTTTATGCTATCTATGACAGGAACGCTGAAAACATAGAGAGGCTTCTGACCTCACTGGTCAATCTTCGGCCTGCTGTGATGGAAATTGAAGAAATGGTCAAACATATAGACCTGCTGGTTGAATGTGCCTCTCAGGGAGCGGTCTATGAAGTAGTACCGGCGGCCCTGCATGCCGGATGCGATGTAATGATCATGAGCGTAGGGGCTTTTGCAGATGAAAAGCTGTTCAAGACCATTTATAGTATTGCAAAAGAAATGGACTGCAAGATATATTTGCCATCTGGTGCCATCGCAGGTCTTGACGGACTTAAATCTGCGGCTTCTGAACAGATATATTCCGTAACATTGACCACACAGAAACCTCCTGCAGGTCTGGCTGGTGCTCCCTTTGTGATACAGAACAATATAGATCTGGAAGAGATCAAAAGCAGGACAGTTATCTTTGAAGGAACTGCAAGTGAAGCTGTAAAAGGATTTCCGGCAAATGTGAATGTTGCTGCTACACTCAGCCTGGCAGGCATTGGCTTTGAAAAGACAAAGGTAAGGATCGTGGCAAATCCGGCACTATGCCGTAACATCCATGAGATCACGGTTGAAGGCAGCTTTGGGAAACTGACCTCAAAGGTCGAGAACGTGCCTTCTCCCACTAATCCAAAGAGCAGTTTTCTTGCGTCCCTTTCTGCCATCGCAACGCTGAAAAGGATCACCGATCCGCTACAGGTGGGTACTTGAAGAAAAAGTGGTAAATAAAAACTGCAAAATGTATCTTAAGATCAGTGGATCCTGATCAATTCCTTCGATAAGATATAAATCAAATCAACACCTCAGTGCGGTGATCGTATGCCTGATACAATGGAACTGAAAAAAAAGATAGCTGAACTAAAAAAAGAGCGTAATGCTGTTATCCTTGCCCACAACTATGAGCGTGGAGAGATCCAGGATATTGCTGATTTCCTGGGCGATTCCCTGGAGCTCAGCCAGAAAGCAGTAGAGCTTGATGCAGATGTCATCGTTTTCTGCGGCGTGCATTTTATGGCAGAGAGCGCTGCAGTGCTCAGTCCTGATAAGATCGTGCTGCTTCCAGAAATAGATGCAAGGTGTCCTATGGCCGATATGGCCAGGGTTGATTCCCTGCGCAGCCTTAAACAACAGCATCCTGATGCTGCTGTGATATGCTATGTGAACACGACAGCTGAGATCAAAGCAGAGTGCGATATCTGCTGTACTTCCGCTAATGCTATCGAAGTTGTGAAGTCCCTTGAACAGAGGAAGATCATCTTCGTACCGGACAAGAACCTGGCAGACTATGTAGCAAGGAACACGGACAAACAGATCATACCTTGGGTAGGGTATTGTCCTACCCATAATCAGATACTTCCAATAGATGTGCAGAGAGCTAAGAACCTGCATCCTATGGCTGAAGTGCTGGCACATCCCGAATGCAGACGCGAGGTGCTCGATATGTCAGACAGGATATTCAGCACCACTGGCATGGTCAATTATATCAGGACATCCGGAAGCAACGAGTTTATAATAGCTACCGAGAGCGGTCTTCTGCACAGACTTAAGAAAGAGAATCCACACAAGAAGTTCTACGAAGTATCGCCCTATACAATGTGCCCTGATATGAAGATGATAGACATCAAGGCAGTAGCGGATTCACTGGAAAATATGAAGTATGTGATCACGGTGCCAGAGGATATAAGGATCAAGGCAAAGCAGTCACTGGACAGAATGCTTGCGATCAAGAGGAAAAGATAACAGGCTTCAAATGCGTGCATATTTGCAGTTGATCAGATATGGGAACTGCCTCATGGCAGCTTTTTCCGCAGCCATTGGAGTGCTCATTGCATACAACATAATTAGTGGCAGTGCTGGCTCAATACCTTTCCCATTAAATGAGATCATATATGTGGGATCAGTCGTTTTTCTGGTAACTGGAGCCGGGAATGTCATAAACGATTATTACGATGTTGAAATAGATCGGATCAACAAACCGGAAAGACCGATCCCTTCAGGCAGGATCAGCAAGTCGAAGGCTCTGTATTTCTCAGTTTCACTTTTTACAGTGGGGACGATCATAGCCTTTTTTATTAATGTGATATGTGGGATCATTGCCCTCTTCAACTCCCTCCTGCTTGTCTATTACGCAGCAACCCTGAAACGCACAGTACTTATTGGTAATCTAAGTATAGGTTATCTTACTGGTTCTACTTTCCTTTTCGGAGGAGCGGTATTTTACACCAATGATGGTATCGAAGCAGTATTTGTACTGTTCCTGCTTGCGACTCTTGCAACCATTGCCAGGGAAATAGTCAAGGACATTGAA
The DNA here is from genome assembly GCF_002067275.1 of Methanomethylovorans sp. PtaU1.Bin093. Taxonomy (GTDB): domain Archaea; phylum Halobacteriota; class Methanosarcinia; order Methanosarcinales; family Methanosarcinaceae; genus Methanomethylovorans. The sequence goes on from NZ_MVQX01000047.1 coordinate 8,797, forward strand.
GATATGGAAGGGGACAAACAGGATGGAGCAAGCACCCTGGCTATCAGTATCGGAGCTGAAAAAGCGTCATATATGGCCTCTGGAATTGGTTTTGTGGCCGTGCTGGCAAGCCCGCTGCCATATCTGCAATCCCTGTTGAGCATACGCTATCTTGCAGTGGTCTTTGTGGCCGACATACTATTCTTCCTGGCAGTTGCCGCCATACTGAAAGAAAAGGATCCGGCTAAGTCATCAAAACTCTTCAAGATGGCTATGTTCGCAGCTCTGATAGCGTTCCTGGTTGGTACATGAATTCCCTGTTTTTGACGAGAGCACTAAGGATTTTCCTGAAAAATATCCTTTATCTGATGATTGACATTTCCTGCATGGGCCAGGTATTCCTGCAATATCATGGGAAATGTGTGGGCAGGCACGAAGCGCACTCCCAGTTCTTCCGCCCATTTCTGTATGCCAAAATCGCTTGCCACCACCGCTGCATCCAGTTCCTTGGCAAGTATGAGCACATCGATATCAGGGGCGCTGTCAAGAATGCCATACCTCAAAGCTGAGCGGTACTTGTTCCTGAACTTTCCGATTATTGGCCCAATGACACCTTTTTCTATTTCATGCTCTATTTGCTGTGCATTTTCGGCCTTAGTGGAGAGAAAAAGACATTTAGTGGAGCCTTCCCAGATGGCCTCTTCTGCAACTACCATGCCTTTGTTGATGCGCTCCCGCATATAGGACACATATTCATGGAAGATACGGGAATTGATCATTACATTATACCTGTCAGGAGCTTTTTTCACAAGCCATGTATCGATCTTGGCTATTACATCCGCCTCACATGCATTGTTTTTGGCGAATTCATGCAACTCATTGTACACAGACGGAAAGGGCACATAGCAACTAATACCAAGCTTAAGCCTTGCACTTGCTATAAGCTCCAGCATACTCTTCATGCCTTCACACAGGCTGTCTATTCCCATCGCTCCCCTTGCCTGCAGGTCAGTGAGGGCCGTGGTATCCAGAACAAAACGTTGTCTTAACATGGAACTCCCTGAACATTAAATTGGAACCTGCTGTTATATTAAGGGGTATGCTGGGATCAAAGGATTTGTGGAGAATGACACTCTGAAATGTTCATTTTTCCAGCGAATATTGTAGTGCTTCCTCAAAGTGATCGATACCGCATCTGTCTATCACATCAATGATCCGTTCACCTTCAAGGGCGTTATCCCGGTAATAAGCAACTGTCCTTTCAAGCACTTCGAACATTACAGGCTCACTTACCGTTTTAAGGACCCTGATCCCCATGCGTGGTTTTCTGCCGACCTTTCCTCCCACATAGATAGTAAAACCCTCATTTGCAGTCTGCATGGCATCCTTTTTGCAGACCCTGATGCACTCCCCGCACATTATACATTTATCAGGATCAATGGTCAGCACACCATCAGTGATATCTATAGCATCTACTTTGCAGACTTTTTTGCACTGGCCACATGTAACGCAATTTTCCTCAACAAACTTCGGCTGCACAGTTCCCATGATGCCAAAATCGTT
>NZ_MVQX01000048.1 GCF_002067275.1 Methanomethylovorans sp. PtaU1.Bin093
TGACGATGCGTGAAGCTGCAGGTGCGGATGACTGCTGGACCCATGATGTCATAGGCGAATGGAAAGAGATCCTTAGAGGCAATGTATCCTGCTGTTGTGCAGGTGACAAGGATTAAGATCTCCAACTTATCTGTATTTTTCTTTTTACTCAGTGCCTGAGGACTGATAATGGTTTATAATACGACCCTTAAAGGTCCCCTGCTATCATCGCCTTATGATACGCCATTGTCAGCATCCTGTTGACAAATTCAATGGCTTCTGATTCAGAGTCTACCATCCGTATTGTGACCTGGCCGTTCTGAAAAAAGTTAAGTTCTATAATACCGCTTCTTACGATAACCATACCTAACTTCTCAGAATACTTGCCATCCAGATACCTGGCTATCAAAGGAAGATCAGGTGCTTCGTCCAGTTGCGCAATGATCCTCAGCTTCCAGGGATCAGCTATACAGGGCAGGATCTTTTCTGTATGTGCAACTCTCATTTTTAGTCCTCTTGCATGTGCAAGTCTATGCAAAAGTGGTTCAGTATTAATTGAAATATCATCCACCCTTATCAAACTTTGTTTCCTATTATGGAAAACAGGCATTTTCATTGCTTTTCGACAAGATGTACTCTTGAAAGTTCACTTACAGCAGGATCCGTCTTCGCCTCCGCAACAACAATCACCACTATCCATATCCTTACCTCTTAGTGCAGCTCCTATCATTGCCCATGCACAGCCTACACCGCTCTGCACTTCTATTGCCCGGGCAGGGCAGTTGCTGGCACATGCACCGCATTCCATGCATGCGGCAGGACGCATGAGTTCAACATGTCCTTTTCCTTCGCCAAAGACCCCGTGAGGGCAAACCTGAGTACACCGCAGACAGTTGATACACCTGTCAGGATGATATTGCAGTGTATTTTCTACATAAGAATCAAACATCAGACCATCTCCATAAGCCGTATTGCTCCAAATATTATCAGGAGCAGAGTTCCGGAACCTGCCATAAGCGCCATAACGGGTACATATCGATAGATCTCCTTTTTGACACCGGTCCTTGAAGTGAATGTTGTACAGCCTGTAAAGTTGAGCGCCAGGTATGCGGTCACAGCCGGGATGGTCAAAACAAAAGCCAGTGATATGATCGCTTTCATTAAGAGGGGCATCGCAGGATCCGCTGCAAAGGAAGTCGCAAAGGGAACTGCGACCAGCAGACCCAATATAAGCCCTTTAGTGCTGAAATCATGTGTAGGAATGAATGGAAGCAGGGCAGGAAACAGTACAGTGCCTGTAATTACCGTGGTGATCGCTGCAAGGGCTGCAATAGAACCTGCCAGGAGGTAAAGGGCGATAGCAGCAACTACTGTGGGAAGTGATGCATGTCTCAATTCCACCGGTGTGAGCACTAGCCGGTCCTTTAACGCAAAATGCACCCTGCGCATTTCAGGTGTTGCTTTGTGTGTTTTAAGGTATTCCGGAAGATCAGTGGCACGGACAGGACCAAATTCTACCTTAAACCCAGACCTGCTCTGTACTTCATGTGCTGAGATCCCCGGAGCTCCAAGCTGTGGCACTATGACAGTACGGTGGCGGACAATATTATAAAGTCCCGACCACATAATGCGCTTTACTAGCTCGTCTGTCCCGAATGTACCTTTACCTGCAGCACACCATACATTGATACCCTTAGTATCCAGCACAAGGATATAACAGTCAGTGCCCGCAAGCGCGCAGCGCAGAGCATCAAAGCTAAGGGTGTAGTTTGCAGACACAAAAACCTGAGAATCACGAGTCGGGTTCCCTAGTTTGTAAAGACCGGGCTTTACAATATGTCCCATCCTGTTCACACCCACACGGGCAAAGAAATGGTCAAGTCTATCATTAAGAGTGCTCCTACTTGTAGTTGCAAGAATCTCAGATTCCTGCATCTTGCTTGTCAGAGTGATGAACTGATTTTTATCTGGCTGAGGTACACATGAGCACGCAGAACTGGTAATTTTGTCACTGGACATGATCAGGTCTCCTGTTCAATCACCTTTATGCATCAGGGGTTCAAGTACCTCTTTTACCATTCCGCTAAGATCCTCTGCCTTAATAAGAGCCAGACAGCAGATGCTACCCTCCTTCTCCCAGCTTATCAGAGCAAGTTTAGTTCCCGTTCTAATACCGGCTTTTTCTCTTACTTCTTTTGGGAGCACCATCTGTCCTCTTTCATCAACACTGAGGATTGCCTCTACGTTGTATGCAGAACAGGGGTTACACTCACACATATTTTCATCAGAAGTGCATGATCCATTCGACGTCCTCTTTTTAGTCATTCAGATCCTCATAATAAGAAGAGTTTTCTCCATATTTGTACTTTTCTGAAAAGTCAGAATAAACAGAGATTTATACTGATGTTCAGATAACCTTTTAATATATACTAATAATAATAATATCTGTAAACACATCTTTCAGGAACATATCATGATCCAGGATTTCAAAGAAACGTATAAGGAAGTACTACAAGCAGTATTGCCATTAGCAATAGCAGTTATGTTAATTATCCTGCTGTTCATGGGTATGGATCTCGATCTTGTGATCACTTTCCTTAAAGGAGCCATATTTGTGATATTTGGCATGGGTCTTTTCCTTATGGGTGTTAAATTGGGAATGTTACCTCTCGGAGAGGCCATTGGAGCTGATCTGCCAAAACACGGATCGGTGATATTCATTGCCATAATAGGATTTTTACTTTCTTTTATGGCGACTGTAGCTGAACCGGATGTAAGGGTGCTGAGCACCATGATAGAATCGGTTTCAGATAATGGCATACAAAGAACTACGCTAATTATTTCTATATCACTGGGAGTAGGTTTCTTCGTGGCTGCATCTATGCTCAGAATAATTTATGGCATCCCTTTGAAGCATATGTTATTTGTCGGTTATTTGATCGTAGTTTTACTTGCTTTCTTTACACCAGTTGAGTATCTTGCAATATCCTTTGACTCTGGCGGTGTGACCACGGGTCCGGTAACAGTGCCTGTGATACTGGCCCTTGGAATAGGTATATCTTCCGTTCTTAGAGGCAAGTCTAAACTCTCAGAGAGTTATGGCTTGATAGGACTTGCATCTCTTGGTCCTATCCTGAGCCTGATGATCTTAGGAATTCTATCACATTGAGGCAGAATATATGGAAGGGATAATAGACATCACAATTGAGGTTCTCCTGGCACTTATTCCTATAGTTATATTTTTTATGTTCTTTCAGCTAAGATATTTGAAACTTCCTTCCTTTGAGGTAACTAAGATCTTAATAGGCATGTTAATGACAGCTATAGGGATGATCATATTCCTTTATGGGGTATACAATGGACTTTATCCCATCGGGTTTAAAATGGGGGAGTTCTTTGGCAACCTTGAACAAATATGGATCTTAATACCATTAGGTTTTATTCTTGGTTTTCTGGCCACGTTTGCTGAACCTGCCGTGAGGGTACTTTCTTATCAGATAGAAAAATCTTCAAGCGGATATATAAGAGCAAAGCTCATGCTTTACACTTTGTCCTTTGGTGTTGCGGTATTTGTTGCTGTCGCGATGGCAAAGATCGTATACGGTATACCCTTTTTATACATCATCGTTCCGGGATATCTGTTGGCGTTGGTGTTACTATGGTTGTCTGACAAAGATTTCATTGGTATTGCTTTTGATGCAGGAGGAGTTGCCACTGGTCCTATGGCTGTCACGTTCCTCATGTCCATGGTAGTAGGGATGGCTTCAGGACATAGTGGGAGAGATGCCGTGGTGGATGGTTTTGGGCTTATTGCAATGATAGCTCTGGCACCTATCATATTTGTCATGCTGCTTGGTATATATGTGAATTATAAGAGGAGATGAGGTAATGTCACAAGGAAATTCATTTTCATTGGTAGTAACGATTGTAAAAAAAGGCTGGGGCGACAAAGTTGTAAACGCTTCCAGAAAAGCAGGTGCAAAAGGTGGTACAATTATATACGGTCGTGGTACCGGTGTCCATGAGAACAAAAGCCTGCTTGGTTTAATGATAGAACCTGAAAAGGAGATAGTTCTGACAATAGCAGAAGCAGAGATGGTAGATCCGATAGTGGCAGCCATAAAGGATTCAATAGGTATCAATGAACCAGGATGTGGTATTGGATTTGTTGTACCACTGACAAGCATATTTGGTACTGCCCAGATAGTATGCACTCTTGATCACTCATCAAAAGACGGAACATAATATTCAGGAAATTCTTTGAAATTTCAGGGAAGTACATAATATTTCTATATCAATTGGAAAAGAAAAAAGAAGCAAGGAGCCTGGGATCTTATCTCTGCCTTTACAGATTATCTCTGACCCACTGTGCTCCTGCTTCCAGTACTTTCTTGTTGATGTCGATGAGTTTCTGTTTCCCTGCAAAGTTCTCTGCCAGAGCTTCAGTAAATGCATCTGCCGGAAGTTTTGTGACACCCAGTTCCTTCAGCACTCCAAGCATCACTGTGTTTGCGGCCTTCTCTGCTTTCGTCTTGCAGGCTATCTCCATGGCAGGTACCGCAATACCTCTTACTCCTTCAGGAATGTCATATTCCCCGATGGTCGAATCATAAAGTATGACACCTCCGGGTTTTACGTCCAGAGCAAATTTTTCCAGCGAAGGGCGGTTCATTGCGATCAATATGTTTGATTCGTATACTACAGGTGACCCTATAGCAGAACCTGAGATCACCACAGAACAGTTAGCCGTACCTCCTCTTTGCTCCGGGCCGTACGACGGGTACCATGAAACATGTCTCTGTGCTCTGCAGGCTGCTTTTGCAATTATAAGTCCAAGGCTCAGCACACCCTGTCCGCCAAAACCCGCAGCTTTTATCAATACCTGTCCAAAAGCAGGATCTTCCACTGCATCAGGTGATGCCTCTGTGTCAAGGTTGAAAGCTTTGTCTATGGCTTCTTTAGTGAAATCACTTACATTACGGCATAGTGGTTCGGTTTCTTCGGACCTGTCCCTGAAATTACCCAGAGGGAATTCTTTTTCCATTTGCTCGTTCACGAACCTTGTGCTCGCTTCTGCATCCTGTTTCAGGTTCGTGGGGCAGGTGGAGAGTACTTCCACAAAAGCGTAGCCTTTACCGTCACGCTGGATCTCCAGAGCCTTTCTGACAGCTTTACGAGCCTTGCGGATGTGGGCTATATCTGAAACAGACACCCTTTCGATGAATACAGGTGCCTGCAGACTGCTCAGCAATTCACACATGTGCATAGGATAACCTGCATACCTGGGGTCACGTCCGGTGGGACATGTAACCGTTTTTTCTCCAATGAGGGTGGTTGGTGCCATCTGGCCTCCCGTCATACCGTACACAGTGTTGTTCACGAAGAACACAGCTATCTTCTCTCCCCGGTTGGCAGCCTGGATCGTCTCATTAAGACCAATGGATGCAAGATCCCCGTCTCCCTGGTAGGAAATAACGACCGCATGATCAAGGGCTCTGGAAACACCGGTACCCACTGCAGGAGCACGGCCATGAGCGACCTGTAAGTTCCCGCAATCAAAATAATAATATGCGAACACTGCGCAGCCTACGGGGCTGATCATCACTGTACGGTCCTGGATACCCAGGTCACCCATAGCCTCACCTATAAGTTTGTGCAGTATGCCATGTCCACATCCCGGGCAGTAGTGAGTGGCAGTGGGAGCAGCTCCTCCTTTTCTGGGGAATTCGGCATAAAGGCCAGCTGGCCTGCCTATGACCTTCTCTTTCATATTGAGCCTCCTTTTGCAACCTCTTCGATCTTTTGCATCACCTGGTCGAAAGTTATCAGGTTCCCTCCAAGTCTGTTCACAAGCTCAACAGGCCTCATGCATCTTGTTGCAAGCAGCACATCCTCTCTCATCTGTCCATTGCTCATTTCCACGCAGATGAATGTGCGATCTCCTGTCTGTGCTAACTTGAAAAGCTCTTTTTCAGGGAAGGGGAAAAGAGTGACAGGCCTGAAAAGACCAACCCTGATCCCTTTCTTTCTCGCCTGTTCCACAGCAGATCGACAGATACGGCTGCTGATCCCGTATGAAACGAGGACGATGTCAGCATCTGCCATCATATATTCTTCATAGGCCACTTCCTGCTGTTCAATGAGCTCGTACTTTTCCTGCAGCTTGTTGTTGAATCCCTCAAGCTGTTCAAAATCAAGGAAGATAGAAGTTATCAGGTTCCTGCGCGTCTGCGGGGTAGCAGCCACTGCCCAGGAAGTATCTATCTGCGGCTGTACTGCACTTGTGGGGAACTTCAGTGGTTCCACCATCTGACCCAGTACACCGTCTGCAAGGACAACGGCAGGGTTACGGTATTTGAAGGAAAGCTCGAAAGCCTTTAGAGTAAGATCGCACATCTCCTGCACGGAATTCGGGGCAAGGACTATGTTCTTGTAGTTACCGTGTCCTCCTCCCTTAACGATCTGATTATAGTCGGCCTGTTCAGGGCCAATGTTACCAAGACCAGGCCCTGCTCTCATTATGTCCACTATCACACAGGGCAGTTCTGCACCTGCGAGGTATGAAATGCCCTCCTGCTTCAGGCTGATGCCCGGGCCTGATGAAGCTGTCATTACCCTGTGACCAGCTGAAGCACCTCCATATACCATATTTATAGCCGCTTCTTCTGATTCCGCCTGCACGAACTTCCTACCCAGCATGGGAAAATAGGAGGATGCTTCATGCAATATCTCACTGGCAGGAGTGATCGGGTAGCCAAAATAGCAGTCACAGCCTGCATACAATGCCCCGATAACAACTGCAGTGTTGCCTTTTACTAATTGTGTTACCATGATGAACTCTCCTCGAAGCCTATTCATTCCTTGAGGGGAATATGTATCTCTATTGCCAGAGGCTCAGGACATGTATAGTAGCAGTTAGCACATCCTATACACCCCGAACCCACATATTCCACATAGTGGTATCCTCTTTCATTGAGACATTCGCTCATCCGAAGTACATCTTTCGGACAGGCAATTATGCAGCGCCCGCATGCTTTGCACTCCAACGCATTTATTACCGGGTAAGGGTCCTTTTTTTCCATTAGATCCGACATTATTTCAAGCCTCTGACACTCAAGGTGCATTGATCAGCAAATCCCAGCATCCAAAAAACAATGGCCGTATTGGAACGGCCATTTATGTTTGTCGATCTCTGCATTTTTGGCATTTGCTACTATACATATATTATAAATAGTTCACCACAGGAGATCTTTATTGCTCCTTGTCCTTGTCACGTATCTCCACACGCCTGATCTTACCGCTGATGGTCTTCGGCAATTCAGAGACAAACTCTACTATACGTGGATATTTGTATGGGGCAGTGACCTTCTTCACATGTTCCTGCAATTCCTTCTTAAGCTCTTCACTGGCCGTGTAGTTCTTTGTAAGCACTATGGTAGCCTTGATCACCTGACCACGTATGGGGTCGGGAACGCCGGTAATGGCGCATTCGAGCACTGCAGGATGCTCTATTAATGCACTTTCCACTTCGAAAGGACCAACCCTGTATCCCGAAGTCTTGATAATATCATCTGCTCTGCCCACGAACCAGAAGTAGCCATCTTCGTCCTTCCAGGCCATGTCTCCGGTGTGATAGTAGCCATCATGCCACACGTCTGCGGTTCTTTCAGGCTCTAAGCGATAACCTGCAAATATACCTGGCGGGTTACTGAAACTCGTGTCTATGCATAGCTCTCCTTCTTCACCCACTTCACATGCATTTCCTTGTGCATTCAGCAGTTCGATATCATACAGCGGAGAAGGCTTGCCCATGGAACCGGGTTTGGGTTCCATCCAGGGATATGTCGCCACGCTCACCACGGTTTCTGTCTGGCCAAAACCCTCCATGAGTTTTAAACCTGTAAGTTCAAGGAACTGTTCGTAAACTTCAGGATTTAAGGGTTCACCGGCAACAACACAGTATTTGAGCTTACTGAAATCATATTTGCTCAGATCCTCTCTGATAAGGAATCGGTATATAGTGGGAGGAGCACAGAAAGTAGTAACATTGTATCTTGCGGTATTTTCCAGCATCTTATCTGCAGAGAACCTGTCATAGTCATACACAAAGACCGCACTGCCTGCTATCCATTGGCCATAGATCTTTCCCCAGATGCATTTAGCCCATCCGGAGTCCGCTACTGTGTAGTGCAGGCCACCATCTGTCACGTTCTGCCAGTATTTCGCAGTTATTATATGTGCCAGAGGATATGCAAAATCATGCTGTACCATCTTTGGCAAACCTGTGGTACCCGATGAGAAATATATGATTGAGATATCACTATTGGTGGTCGCCTCCTCACCCGTGGGACGGTTGAAGTTCTCTGAGGCTGCTTCCAGTTCAGTATTAAAGTTGATCCAACCCTTGCGTTCTGCGCCCAGTACCATTATGTGCTTAAGGATGGAACCACATTCCTTATGCGCAGCATCGATCTCGCCAAGTACATAGTCGTCCCTGGCGCACACTACTGCCTTTATGTCTGCAAGCTCCACGCGATATACTATGTCCTTTTTTGTAAGCATGTGGGTGGCAGGGACGGCCACAGCTCCTATCCTGTGCAGAGCAAGCAGACAGAACCAGAACTCATATCTGCTTTTCAGTATGAGCATTACATTGTCGCCTTTCTTTATACCATACTTGGCGAACACGTTTGCTGTCTTGTTGCTGTAGTACTGCAGGTCCCTGAAATTGAAGACCGCCTCATTGTCATTGTCATCACACCAGACAAGGGCTTGTTTTTGTGGCTGCTGGGCAGCATAAACATCTACAACGTCATAGGCGAAATTGAAATTATCAGGGACATTGATGGTGAAATTTTCCTTAAAATCCTCATAGGAATTAAAATCCGCAACAGGAACGAAACAGTTTAATAAAGAGGTCATGTTCTATCTTCTCCACTTACATTATAATTGCCAGGAACTTTGCACTCTTTCCGCCTACTGCAGCCATACCATGCGGATAGTTGGAATCGAAGAATATGGAATCTCCTTCTTCAAGAACGATCTCATTATTATGGATGACCACCTTTAAAGTGCCCTCAAGCACAAAATCAAATTCCTGTCCGGGATGGGAATTCATGGATATCTTGGTTCCTTCCTGTTTAGGCTCCACTTTAACCACAAAAGGCTCGGCTTTCTTGTGCACGAAATTGGCAGCAAGGTTCTGATATTTGTACTCTTTTCTTCTTTCCACGCTTATGCCTTTATCCTTACGTGTCACCGTAAAAACGTGCATTCGCGGATCTTCGCCTTTTAACAGCACTGCCATGTCGACCTTAAGCTCATTGGATATCCCATAGAGGATGCTGGCGGGAATATCTGCTTCACCAGCTTCATAAATTTGATAGGTGCCAGTATCTATGTTCAACCTGCCGGCCATTTCGTCTGCGGTGATGTCAGATATCTCACGCAGCTCCTTAACACGACTTGCTATTTCTTTTATCTCTTCCTGCATATTCAGCCTTCCTTTTTTTGCAACTCCCTTAAAAAATCGCAGTATTTGGTCAATCAGGATCGAATCATGATAGTTTATTCAGTTGAGTTAAAATCTCCTATTATTTTAACATATTCATTCTTTTCAGCATATCAGTGTCAATGCATTCATTCACGGAATTTTTAAAATATATCCTTGTTCCCGGAGGCACACATCACAAATATATATGTTCTTTGACATATGTGCAACAGTTTCGGAATGGGTGAACATGAATAAGATAGAGGATATTACCAAGGAAACGGATCCCATATACATCAGGTATCTGCTCCATGCTTCGCTTGGGCTCACATGTCTTCTATATCCTTTTCTTTCTCTGGGTATACTGGCACTTATAATGTTCTTCATGCTTCTGATCCTGAGACGTTTGTCCCGAAGATCAAGACTATACCAGATCCTTTCCACACAGGAAAGTGGCAAAAACCTGTTCAAAAAGCCGATCGATAAAGGTCTCAGAAGTGCAAACAATCTTGTTCTTTCCATTCTTCTGCTTCTGCTGTTCAAATATGGCTTTAGCCTGGAAGGGGTGACGTTTCCCATATACGTGATCGGCGGGGCTGTGTCCATCAGCACTTTCGGAACTGCTTCTGCTAACATCTTTAAGTATTGGAAACAAAATCAATTAAAGTGCCTGGCAAGACTAGATTATCCTGAAAAGAGGTACAAAGGAGAAAACAGCGAGGTGTTCCATTTGCCTTCAAGCCTTATCATGCTAATAGTGGGCATCATTTCAGCTTTTCTGGTAGGAGCGTGGATCATTCATTGGGAAGGAATCAATGTTTCCTATGACATGATCTTTTTCATAGCAGTTATTGGTTCAGTCACAGGAGCTCTTTTTGAATCTATTCCCTCCAGGGTGGATGACAACATATCGATTGTTTTTGGATCAGGCATGGTCATGTGGCTTTTTGCATCTTTTGGATACACAGTGCCACCAGCACATATGTTCTTTGCTCTTCTCTTTTCTCTGCTGCTGGGCTACCTTGCTTACAGAGCACGTATAGCAGATATATCTGCTCTTTTGGGTGCAAGTCTTCTGGGCGTGCTGATCATAGTATTTGCTGATATTTTCTGGTTCCTCCTATTATTGACTTTTTTTATACTGGGTGGAGGTTTCACCAAGTACAAGTATGCTTACAAGGCATCTATTGGCATAGCTGAAGCAAAGGGTGGTGTGAGGAGCTACGAGAATGTTTTCAGTAACAGTATGGCAGCTCTTGTGCTTGCCATTGCCTATGGTATCTATCCTCAATACAGTGAGGTCATCATGTATTCGTATCTGGGTACTGTTGCAACGGCAACAGGTGACACACTTGCAAGTGAGATAGGCACCACCTCAAAGGAAAGGCCACGGATGATCACAAATTTTAAGCCGGCAAAGCCAGGCCGCGATGGTGCTGTCACTATACTTGGTGAACTTGCATGCATATTTGGTTCTCTTGTGATAGCTGTCCTGGCAATTTTGTTTGGAAGGGTGGAGAATATCTATCTGGGGCTTTTGATCACCTGTCTCGGAGGATTTATTGGTACTAACATTGACAGCTTACTGGGTGCCACACTTCAGAACAGAGGAATATTATCTAATAGTGGCGTGAACTTCTATGCTACTTTTGCCGGAGCAGTGGTTTCTGGCTTACTTTTCCTGTCATTATCCTGAACAAAAAGCATATGATCCCTTGTCTTTGCTGTTAAGCTACATATCTGACAAACCCTTTTATTAGTTCAAGCATTAAATAATACCCTGGTTAATCTTTATCGTATATACGAAAGTGAATATCATGCTTGACATAGGAATCATCGGTGCATCCGGTTACACAGGTGGCGAGCTAATGCGCTTGCTGCTTAACCATCCGCAGGCCAGGCTAGAACTGGCAACATCCCGCAAGCTGACGGGTAAGAAAGTATCTGCGACCCATAAGCATCTTAAAGATATGGTGGACCTGCAGTTCGAAAATCCTGATCCGCAGGAAATAAAGGACAGGTGTGATGTGATCTTTGTGGCTGTGCCTCATGGTACTGCTATGGAGATCGTGCCCAAGATCCTTGACGACAAAGTGAGGGTTATCGACCTGAGTGCTGATTACCGTCTTAAGACAGAGATCTTTGAGAAAGTATATGGCATCAAACACCTCGACCCGCGTAACGTAGCCTACGGAATGCCGGAGCTGCATCCCGAAGTGAAACATGAGGGATTCATAGCCAATCCTGGTTGTTTCCCAACGGGTGCTACTCTTGCAGCTGCTCCTCTTGCACAGGTCTCAATGATAGACAGTGTCGTATTTGACTCCAAGACCGGTGTTTCTGGTGCTGGTATCGATCCAAGTGAGGCTTCACACTATCCCAACATGGCTGAGAATGTGCAGCCTTACAAGCTAACGACCCATCGTCATGTGGCAGAGTTCACCCAGGAGCTACAGCGTCTGGACAGCTCTCTCACGAAGATCAGCTTCACACCACATATTATTCCATCAGTGAGGGGCATACTCACTACAGCTCACATCTTTACCAAAGGCAAGCTCACAAAATATGATGTTATGGACCTGTACGCAGAAATGTACCAGGACAAGCCTTTTGTCAGGGTTGTGGACGGGGTTCCCTCTCTTAGTGCAGTAAGGGGTTCTAATTTCTGTGATATAGGCTTTGAGGTGGATTCCCGTAATAATCGTATAGTTGTCATCTCAGCCATTGACAACCTTGTAAAGGGAGCATCAGGGCAGGCTATACAGAATATGAATCTTATGTGTGGACTGGGTGAGACGACCGGTTTATGGATGTCAGGTGTGGCCCCTTAAGTTTCAATGTTTATTCAGATGGTGTAATTCATGCAAGTCAAAGACATAATGAATACCGATGTGATCGTATGCGATCCTCACACAACCATAAGTGAAGCTTCTCTGTTGCTCAAAAAGCATAACATTAGTGGTCTGCCGGTGGTAGAAAAGGGCAGGGTCGTAGGCATAGTTTCAGAAGGCGATCTGCTCAAATTACTGGAAGTCCCGGAACCAGGTGGATTGTGGTTACCCAGTCCCTTTGAGGTAATAGAGATACCTATACGTGAACTTCTTAACTGGGAAGAGACCAAACACATGCTGGATGACATTGGTTCAAAGCCTGTCAGCGAGATCATGCAAAAGAATGTGCATGTGATTTCTCCGGAAAATAGTATCCAGGACGCGGTCAGGCTTATCACGAAGCACAAGGTGAACCGCCTTCCGGTCGTAGAGGATGATATTCTGGTCGGTATCATCACTCGTGGTGATATCATACATGGACTTGGGGGGAACAAGGAACAATGAACACGATCGATGGTGGCATCTGCGCTGTAAAAGGAGTTCAAGCCTGGGGTATCAAATCCGGAAAAATGGGTCTTGGAGTGATAGTGGCAGAAGGCAATGCTGCAGGAATGTTTACCAGGAACAAGGTAATTGCTGCTCCTCTGGTGGTTACAAGGGAGCATCTTCAAAAACACGGCAAGCTCAGTGCCCTGATCGTCAATAGTGGCAATGCAAATGCTTTTACCGGTGAACAGGGTCTTGCAGATGCAAGGGAAATGGCCCGCATGCTGGCAGATGCATTATCTATAGGTCCCGAGCATGTGGCAGTAGCTTCCACCGGTGTCATTGGCAGGCCCTTGGACACAAAATGGATAGCTTCCAATCTTCCTGTTGTAGTGGCTTCATTAAAAGCGGATCACGAAGGCAGCCGTGCTGCAGCAAGGTCCATAATGACCACAGATACTACAATGAAAGAGATAGCCATTGAACTTGATAGCGGTATCCGTATCGGGGCCATTGCCAAAGGTGCCGGAATGATAGAGCCCAACATGGGTACAATGCTATGTTTTGCTTATACGGATGCAAAAGTGCCTTCGGCCTTATTGCATGAATGTCTCACCAGGGCTGTGGACAAAAGCTTCAACATGGTAGTAGTGGATGGCGATACCAGCACCAATGACATGGTACTCTTAACAGCGACCGGTAAGTCAGGCATTCAGCCTGTGACAGCAGAGTTCCAGCAGGGGCTTGACCATGTGCTGATAGAGCTTGGAAAAATGATCGCCGCTGACGGTGAAGGTGCCACAAGGCTGATAGAAGCAAACGTGACCGGCGCTTTATCAGATGAGGATGCCCGCCTGGCCGCAAAGGCTATTGTGCGCTCGCCACTTGTAAAATCCGCAGTTTTTGGTAAAGATCCTAACTGGGGACGTGTGACAGCAGCAGTGGGTTATTCCGGTGCAGAGGTAGACCAGCACAAGTTATCACTTGCTTTTTCAGATGGCAGGAATACAATCGAATTGGTCAGCAGGGGTGAGGTCCTGGGAGCAAATGATAATGCTCTATCTTTACTTGGAAAAATAATGGGGGGATCAAAAGTCGATATTGTGGTCGATCTGGGGCTGGGGAAAAGCAGTGCCACCGCATGGGGCTGTGATCTTACTTACGATTATGTGCGCATAAATGCTGACTATACAACATAAGTTCAGCATTCTTTTTTAAATAAGGGGTGAAGGAATGGACATCGAAGGATGGGAGGAACGCTACTCTATGGCATTTTCCAGTATCAGTGAGATACTGGATAACATAAATGGCGTCTTTGTTGCATACAACAGCAACGTGGATGCTATTAAGCATGTCAGTGAAAAGGATATCCAAAAACTTATTTCCATAGTGGGGACAAAAGCAGTGCAGCAAAGAGTTGCGGAATATCCCCGCGAGATCCAGGATCCTGTGGACCTTGTCGCAAGGCTTGTGATAGCCATGCGGGATGGCAAAGCCGCAGAAGTTCCCACATATACTACTGATACCCACAAGTGGCTCATGGATAACATGGTATTCGATAAGGCCCGCATGGGGGGTCAGGCAGGTATCATTTCCAATCTTCTGGCAAATCTTGGGATCAATAATGTCATAACGTATGTCCCATGGTTGTCCAAGGAACAAGCCGAATATTTTGTTGATACTCCAAATCTTAAATATCCGGTGATGGAAAATGGTGTTCTCAGGTTAAAGCACCCTCATGATGCCTATGATGTAAACCAGCGTCCAAAGGTCAATTGGATACTTGAGTTCTCAAAAGGCACAAAAGTTGAATATGCTGAAGAGATATTTGAAGTTCCCAGGGATAATCGTTTGATCATCTCGTCCAGACCCTCATGGCTGCGCATAGACATGAGTGAGCAGCTATATGATCAGATCCCTCACATGAATGGGATGATCGATGGTGCCATCCTTGCAGGTTATCAGATGATCAAAGAGAAATATGAGGACGGGGCTACTTACCGGGATTATGTGAGAAAGGCCGTGAAAGTCATCAAAAGGCTAAAGGAAGGGAGCCCCGATATGCGTATACATGTGGAGTTCACTTCTATCCAGAACAAGGTCATAAGAAAAACGATCCTTAAGGATATTGTGTATAAGCATGTCTCCTCTTTAGGGCTGGATACGGTGGAGGTAGCCAATGCTCTTAATGTGCTGGGTCACGAAGAGCTGGCATATGCTGTTATCAGTAAAGGTGAGAATAGTATCTCTGCGCTGTATGAGGGTGCTGTTAAGCTCTTATGCGAACTGAAGCTTGAAAGGGTCCATATACATTCCCTGGGTTTCTACATATGCGTAGCTTCCAGAGATTTCCCGCTTTCAGTGGAAGAGCACAGGGATGCTTTGATGTTCTCATCGACCCTTGCCGCAGCCCAGGCGTTGCATGGTGGCATTGGCAGCCTCAAGGAAGGAGGGACAGGCCTCAGTGTCCCAATATCCGAAAGAGGCCACAATGACCTTGAGCAGCTGGAAAAGTATCTTGTGCGGAGGGACGTGTGTACCGGCACTGAGTTCGAGGATGGATGTGTTTGTGCTCTTAATCACGACCTTATTGTCATTCCCACAAAAGTGGTACCTGACCCGGTAGCTACCGTGGGAATTGGTGATACCATCTCAGCAGGTGCGTTTGCAGCTATCCTTGCTATGCTCAGAAAAAAGAATGAAGCCAACTGACAGGAGTATGGGATGAAGATACTCTGTGCATACAATGCCAACATCGATGCCTTGTATTCGATCACCGCAGATGAAGTATGTGCTATGCTCTCTTCTGAGGATACAGCAGAGGTGATGGAAAAAATAACGAATCCTCCTGGTGTTATAAGATCCATGTCCGATTTTCTTGCGGGGCTTCTGTTCTGCATGAAAGAGGGCACAGGTGCAGAGTGGCTTATCCAAGGACCGGAGGTCTTCAAACTTCTTAAGGCCCAGTTCATGCATAGATCAAAACTCAGAATGGGTGGCAATATGGGGATAATGGCAAATGTGCTTTCAGAGATGGGTGCGGAGCTTGTGGTTCCCAATGTGGTTAACCCCACGCCGCGACAACTTTCTTTTTTTTCCAAAAAGGCAATTTATATTCCGGGATCTGCTTCCTGTTCTAAAGAAGCAAAATGTGAAGAAGATGAACCCATACACTTCGTGTTCGATTTCAAAAAAGGAGAGCATGTTGAATACGGAGATATCGTTTTCACAGTTCCGAGGGAGAACCGTTTCATTGCTACCTATGATATTATGAACATGTCCCTTCTGGTCAATCCATATTTTGAAGATTATGCTATCAAGCATGCAGGTGAGATGGATGGACTGCTGATCTCGGGTTTTCACATGATGCTCGAAACCTATCCTGACGGTTCCACTTTCATGGATAAGCTTAACAAAGTGCTGGGACAGCTGCAGAAGTGGGGTTCCATGAACACAAACATGTCAATACACGGTGAATTTGGACATTTTACTAATAAATATATGGCTTTGCATGTGTTTTCCAGATTATCTCCCTTTGTAAGTTCTATAGGTATGAATGAAGATGAGCTTTCCATGTTAAATTCTTTACATGAAGTGCACGCAGCCAAAATATTGGAGATGGATGTTTTTTCCATACTGGAGGCTGCAAAGCGTAGCCTTTTGGCCTGTAACCTTCGGAAGATGATCGTGCACACAAGGGAATATGTCTTACATATATCCAGACAGATCGACCTTGATCCCGGGTCCCAGCTTGAGGCCATGATTTTTGGTGTAACTTGTGCCGGGATTTTTGCATCGGTGGGCCAGCTGCATGACCGAAATAAACTAGATTCAATGTCTTCAACTCTTACAGAGAGCGACTTTGGCCGTGCTCAGACGGAGCGATTCATTGAAACAGCAGCAGCTGTCCGCTCGGGTCGTGGCGCTGTTGGTACATACGATGATCATCAGGTATGCATCCTCCCTACATTGCTTAGTGATAATCCGGTTTCCACTGTGGGTCTCGGTGATACGGTAACAGCTTCCATGTTCCTAAGGGAGCTGGAACTGCGGCAAAAATGAGTGATAACATGTATACCCTGGAGTGCACAGATTTCAACTTGGACTATACCCTGGACTGCGGTCAGGTATTCAGATGGGATAAAATTGGTGATGTGTGGACAGGTGTGGTGCAGGGGGACGTGGTGCATGCCTGGCAGGATCTACAGACGGGCCTTGTACACATTGATTCCAGATTACCGGAGGACTTTTTCCGCAATTATTTCCGATTAGATGATGACCTTGACAGGATACTGAAATCTGTGAACAAGGATAAGTATATGGCTGAGGCTATTCGCGGTTACAGGGGGATGCGCCTTATCCGGCAGGAACCATGGGAATGTTTGATCTCATATCTTCTTGCCACAGCGTGGAGCATTCCTAATATCAAGAACGGTATTGCCAAGTTATCCCGCATCTTTGGCGGGGAAATTGCTGAAGACCATTACAGTTTTCCAGAACCGGGGGCTTTAGCGATGGCATGTGACTCTGACCTGTGTGACTGCAGGCTGGGTTTCAGAACCAATCGCATACGTAAAGCAGCAGCACAGGTAGTTGATGGTGATATCAACCTTGATGAACTTTTTGAGCTTGACTATGAGGATGCTAAAAAGCAGCTTATGGTGCTGGATGGCATAGGAGAGAAAGTAGCGGATTGCATACTACTTTTCGCTTTCGGGAAAATGGAAGCCTTTCCTGTGGATACGCATGTGGAAAAAGTGATCAGGACATATTACGGCGATCACGAGTTCTTTAAAAATGGCATGACCAAAAGCAAAATAGGTGTATGGGGAAGGCAGTATTTTGGAAATTACTGTGGTTATGCACAGCAATACCTGTTCTATCAAAAACGGCTCGAAGGCTTGAAATGATTGGAGAGGTTAAAAAGAGCCAGTTTAAAAAATGTGGGTAATCTAGTATTATGTTCACCCAGAGCGAAGCATCAGGATCATTTCTGTTTTCCGTGTTTAGATTATGATAATGAGCAAGATGAAAGTGTTGGGTTTATGACTTTGAAGGTCACGCCGAGGTTGGGATTCGAACCCAAGCACCCCGTCAGGGGAAACCGGTCTCGAGCCGATCGCATATAGACTCCTGGGCATTTATTCCGTTGGATTGGTCCGCTCTGCCACCTCGGCACCGCTGTTGCGAACTTGATGAAGGTTTTACTCTTTTATATAGATATCGTGGCGGTTCAGAAATCGAACAAAGACCTCTGTTTATCTTTTTTGCCAGCGTGTTCATTTTCAGGTCTTGAGGAAGTATGATGATCTTTTCGATCAGCAGGCAATTCCAGCCAGCCGTACTGGCCTCCTCCACCCGGATGGATAATGATCTCCTCGTTCCTGAAGGTCATGATGGCATTAACTATTTTCCTGTCCACAAAACCCATGTTCTCAGCCGGCACATCCAATAGCGCTTTTACCTCGCTGCCAAATCTTTCCACCAGGGAGTTCCAGGCCGTTTGTACTCCCTTGGTGTTTATGCTGGCATGTCCCAATGCCATCATTATCACTTCAGAAAGAGGTGCAAGATGCACATAGGGGGGCCTGTGGTCAGGATGTAGTGGTTCAGGAAGATCCGCAAGTTCATTTACCCGGTCCTTTACGCCTTTTTTGATCTGGCCTCTACACTTACTGCATTTCCAGTTCAAGCTCACAGATTCCTGCATAGTGTAGTGGGTAAAACATTTGATACATGCAGATTCGTTGTATTTGCCTTCCTGAGGATAGAACCCTACATTAAGTGTCGGTCCATAGCCTTCTTTTCTCATGATCGCTTTTTCAAGCCCTTCAAAAGTTACTTCCGGTACTTCTAATTGTGTGAACTCCCGGGCAAGCTTGTTGACCATTGGAGAGTGAGCGTCGGAATTCGTAAGGAACGTAAGCCTATGCAGTTCACTTATGCGGTCCGCGTAGTCACTATCCGCACTGAGTCCAAGTTCAACAAAAGATATGTATCCTGTCATATCTCCATAACAACTTTGTAGAGAATCATGTGCAGCATACATAGATGTCCAGGGAGTGAATGCATGGCAAGGCCCTATTAATGCACCTATGTCCTTCGCAACCTCGGCTAATTCACAACCCTCCATACGGACCGTAGGTCTGCCATCGGTCTTTATGTCTCCATGTTTTTCCATCTCAACAGCGAGTTCTTCTGCTTTGGATATGGAGGGCAGGATAAGAAGATGGTGTACTCTGAACTTATCCTCTATCTCGGTGGTGAGTATAAAATCAGTGTTTTGGACCTTTATAGTTTCATCATCAATGGCTGCTCTTTTTATTTCCTCAAGCCATTTGGGATGGATACAATCCCCTGTGGCTAGAAGATCGATCCCTTTCTTTGCAGCCTCAACAGCCATTGTAGGCAGTTCCATCCGATCGGAGCATGCCATTGAATATTTAGAGTGCAGATGGAGGTCTGCATTGATCTTCATGGGTTTACCCTATGTATCTCAGATCCTCTTCTCCGGTCCCGATCTCTGGCATCATCTGGGGTTGTTGTTGCTGTTCGTATTCTTTCAGCCTGGCAACTATCTTTTCCATTTCCTTTGCACGCTCTTCAAGGGGACCAGCATCTATCTCCAGATCAAATAGCTTGCAGATTATTTTCAACAATGATTGAGCGCTCTTCGGGTCAACGATGTAACCTGAGGTCATGCCCATCAAACATGCAGCATCAATATCTCTAAGTTTACACAGGCCAAGCATAAGACCAGAAGCACCCACAATGCCTCCTCCAGGCTCGTTTGGTTTGAATTGTACTCCAATTTCTTCCAGCCTGCTTTTCAGCTCAGATCTGCTCACTGCACCCAGCACTTCATCTATATGGGTCAGCTGTCCGGTTGGGAATCCACCCAGAGTGTACACCATTTTTACGCCCATCTCTTCAGCCAGATCAAGGTAAAGCTCGCAGAGTTCGTAATGTCCATTGGTGGTATTGCTTTGATGGTCGCCGATAAGTACAAGAAGGTCATGCTCTTTTGCCTTGCAAACGTAGATCTCATTATTGACCATCCTTATCTCGCTGTTCTCATTAACGAGAACCTGGGGAGGAAAATGAGGAGAATATATTTCAATAAGTTTTATGGAAGTAAGTTCTTCCACAAGGTGCTCAGCAACAAGTTTTCCCACATGGCCCACACCAGGAAGTCCCACGATCAATATGGGATCTTTTATATCAACATTCTTTTCTAGATGAATTACCCTGTTCTCGCGCATTGGTATCCCTGATCCTTGCAATCCTGCGATATTTTCCATAGGGGTCAAGCGGTGAAAAACGCGGGGGCAAAGGGTTGCCCGCTTTTCCTCCGCAATGAGTACATTTCTCTTTTAAAGTATACTGTCCGCATTGGACGCACTTCTTTATCCTGGAACCCACCAGTATATCACGCCTTTACACTTTCGTTATGACGATGATACACTCCCTGGCCACCCAGTTTGTGTATTGTAGTGATAACAGCATTAGAAGCATTCTTTAATACAGATTCAGCAGTCTTATAATCAGGTGCAATTACCTTGATCCTGTATCGTGGAGCACCTGTGTATGTTATCTCGACCTTTACTCCCTCTTTCTGGATCTCATTGGCAGACATTAATGATCTTTTTATCACTTCGATCCCTTCGGGAAGATAACAGTTCAGATCCACAAAACCGGCGATATCAACAAACGGAAGTTTTATATTCTCCTGGGCTATCCTGAGAATACTTTTAACTACATTCTTTTTAATCTTCATTTCTATGAAAGGAGCTTCTCCATTGATGGCCGCTTCTTCAAAGGCAGAATGCAGACTTCCAAAGTTTTCGTGAAGTTTGATCTTGAGCTTATCTAGCTCTTCATCTTTTATTTTAGTTTCCTCTTCAACGAACTGCAGCCATTTTGCGGCCTTTTGCTCATTTTTCCAATCCTGGATCTTGGCACGTTTCTGGTGTTCATTGACATCTTTGAGGGACAGATCAATGTGTCTGCGGCCAGTATCCACTTTCAGGACCTTACATACAATTTTCTGGCCTTCACGTACATAATCACGTACGTATTTTACCCATCCGGCCTTGATCTCGGAAATATGGATGAATCCTTCTTTTCCACCATACTCTTCAAGTGTGGTGTATGCACCGAAGTCCACAACGTCCTTTACTGTGCAGACTACAAAATCGCCAACATCTGGCCACTCATTGATATCCATCTGATCACTTTGAATACACTTATTCCAGGACTTCCAGGATGTGTGTAGTTATAGTTGATTTGCCGCCTGTAGGTTCTGCAAGGGTCCTGCCGCAGACCAGGCATGTTACCTTGGTACTTGCACTGCCGAAGATAACCTGTTCGTTCTCACAGTCATTACATTTGACACGTAAGAATCTGCTTTTTGGTTTTGCCATTGTTCATCACTCCGCAAATTCGAATTTCTTTGCTCTGAAGCACGGTCTCTGATGGGACTTATTACACTCTGAGCAGCGATACCTGAGATATATCCTTTTTGTGGGTTTGTCTCCACCAGGAACCTTGGAGAACTTTCCGCTGTTGCCTATTCCTATTTGGCGCTTCTTCTGTCTTTCTATATGTGTCAGTGAGGAAGCTTTTCCTTTCTTCACCCTCTCCACCACATGTTCTGTGTGCTTTTTACAGAAAGGGCAGTGTGTTCTGAATCTTTTTGGGATCTTCATTATCTACACCTTTATTGATCTGAATCATAGTTTTGTGATGATGTGTGCCACGTTGCGTTTCACAAGACCTTGTGCGTTAGGGGTCGGCAAAACAACAACATCCTCTGCACTCAGCGTATAATCACGATTATCTAAAGCCTTAAAGGTAGGTAAGTCGTTCAGTATTCGCACAACAACGAACTCTTCATTTATATTACTTTTGCCTATTACTTCTGGAATGTTTTTTCCAGGCACTTCCTGTGTTCTTTCCGGCTCCTTTATTTCAGGCACATCCGAAGTGGTTAGGTCATTTTCTCTTTGATCATGTTGGTGTAGGGCA
This sequence comes from Methanomethylovorans sp. PtaU1.Bin093, assembly GCF_002067275.1. Classification (GTDB taxonomy): domain Archaea; phylum Halobacteriota; class Methanosarcinia; order Methanosarcinales; family Methanosarcinaceae; genus Methanomethylovorans. The sequence continues at coordinate 21,814 of NZ_MVQX01000048.1, forward strand.
ACTTCCATTGAAGTGCTTTCCCTGCAAGGTACGGTCTTTGAAGCCACTATCGTTTCCGGATTGAGTATGGGTTCGAGCAGTTCTCCTCTTGCAGAATTTATGGCAGATAATACAGAATCATATATCTTTCTTTCAGCGGGCAATAGTTTGTCCATATCCTGACTAGGGGACTTTTTGGAAAAGGCATTGGAAGTTGCCCTTGTAGTGATCTTCTTTATTCTGCGCAGGAATATTACTTCAATGTCGGTGATAGCACTCTGAAGCTCATCCTCCAGCATTCTGGATTCAACGGATCTGGGATTATTGATCAGTCTTATCTCATCTTCCAGTTCCCGAATATACTTAGCTACACTCTCGTAGAAATCGGAACTTAAGGACCTGAGGGAAGAACTGCTCTCACTGCGCAGGATATCTTTCAATTCTGTTCTATCCATATTTTGTCGCACCTCTGCACATCAGGTGCACTGCCGCATACTCGATATCCAGTCTCGACACCTCATTCTCCATAGTAGTTTTCCTTCCAACTTTAGAACACAACGGTCCATCCTTCTTTTTGGGCCTGCTGAGATGTATATGACACTCCATCAACCTTTAAACCTTTATTGTTCAGCAGTGTGATAATACCTCCTTTGTTACCAAGCTAAGATTTTTAAGTTAGAGGAGTGCTCTTACAGAGCAGTCTCATCGTAAGATCATATCTTTTCATTCTATCCTGTTTCTTATCCAGATTCCGCAACTCCTCTGCACATAAGGTGTACAGCCACATATTCCGGCAGTTCCTGCTCACCCGGTTCCACCTCGATATCCTTCCCTTTCATCTGCACTGCAAAAGGCTTTATAACTTTTAACCTGACCGGTCTATCATCGAAGACCACCGCATCTCTTAAAGGCTCGAACTTTTCCAGGTCATCGATATTTAAAGACATTACCTTAAGGCCGGAACCACCATGTAAAGACCCGGGAAGACGTATCAAGCGCTTGATGTCAGCTGTAACAGGCTCATCCACAACAGCTGACATTTTCTTAATTCCTTCCTCTATCAACGTATTGATTATTTTTTTATTCAGCCCAGACAGAACATCAATATTACCTTTCTTCAATACTTCCACTTGTGCTTCATCTCTAAATACTTCTATTATCTGTCGGGCCGTTTTTTCTCCAATGCCTTTGAATCCCCTTAGGATTTCCTCAGCATCGTCCATGGCAACTATGTTTTTCATAAAAGAAACAAAATACCTGTTTATTCTTCCTTTCCAGCCGCCTTCAGTTTCCGAGGGAAATACCATCATCTGTGCACTCTCTCTTCCTGCATCTCCACTTACTTCTTTTGTGTCAAGTATCCTTTCAAGGTCTATTCCTTTCGCACTGACATAATCAACGATCTCACGCCTTTCGGGGCTTTCCAGATGCAGGACAGAAGGGTCGGTTATATGGCAATGGTACCCTCTGCCTCCTGAGAACACAATATGTACGTCCTTTTCATCAAATCCGAAGTCATCAAGCAGGAATTCCATTAGTTTAAAAGTTTCTTTTTTTCCCTTTTCCAGCATGTCAGCATAAGAAATGATCTTTCCGGGAAGATGGTCTGAGTCAATATCAAAGATAAGATCTGCCTTCTGCCAGTTCTTCTCTTTCATCTTCGGAGCGCTGGGATACTCGTAGTATGCAACAGAATAATATGCATGAGCGGGAGCTATTCCTTTCAGGTAGTCCGTGATCTCTCCTTTAGAGCCGAAGGCAATGTGCCGCTTCATGAAAGTTTCAGAACTATCGCTGAAAGAGATAAATCCCCATTCGCGGGATATGTGTTCCGGGGGCAGGTGTATCTCAGCCTGTGAGTAATAGGCCTGGAACCTGTTCACAAGAAAATTTCGTGTCTTCTCATTCATTTTCTTCTTTATATCTTGTTGCTATCGTTTCATTGTTAGTTCGATGTCCTATCATTAATATTACTTTCTTGTCATAAACCTTATAGTCAACACCTGCATTATAGTCGCTTTATGAAAGAGGAAATGACAAGTGCAGATGTTGCAGCTCTTGTGGCAGAACTAAGCTCAGGTGAACTTTCGCTCATTGATGCCAAAGTAGGGAAGATCTATCAGCCACTGGAAGATGAGATACGTTTCAACCTCTTTGTTTTTGGTAAGGGTAGAGTGGACTTCATAATCCAGGCCGGAAAGAGGGCCCATCTGAGCCAGTATGCTTCTCCGAGCCCTAAGATCCCGCAGTCATTTCCTATGTTACTGCGCAAACATGTAATGAGCAGCAGGATAGTTTCCATTAAACAGTATGATTTTGACAGGATAATAGAGATAGGTTTTGTCAGGGGCGGTGTGGAAACCGTCCTGGTGGCTGAGCTTTTTGCCAGAGGCAATATCGTGCTCATTGACAATGAAAGGCGCATCATTCTTCCCATGAACCCTGCAACGTTCAAAGGTCGCAGGGTAAGAAGTGGTGAGATATACACTTATCCTGAAGCACAGATCAGCCCTCTTGAGGTAAATGAAGAACAGATGCTTGCAGTCTTCAGTTCATCTGATTCGGATGTTGTACGCACGATCGCCACCAGGTTCAATCTGGGCGGCCTTCTTTCTGAAGAAGTATGTTCCAGGGCAGGGATCAAAAAGAACCTGCCGGTTGCAGAAGCAGGCTTAGAGGAAATAAAAATGCTTCTTCGGGCAATGAAGGAAACCTTTTCTCCATTGCAGACCGGGAAGTTAGATCCGTGTATTATCAAGAAAGGTGAGGGGGATGCTTCTCAGTCAATAGATGTCGTACCATTTGAACTGGAAGTTTACCGTGAACTTACAAAGGAACGTTTTCCCTCCTTTAACAAAGCTCTGGATGAATATTTCGGTAAGAGGGAAGCTGCTTCTATCACCGAGCAGGTCATTGCGGTAAAAAAGGAAAAAGTCGACCTTCTGGAACGCAGGTTAAAACAGCAGGAAGAGGCCGTGGAGAAATATGGCAAAGAGTCTGAGAAACAAACTTCCATTGCAGAAACCATTTATGCTAATTACCAGGCTGTAGAAGATGTCCTGAACGTTCTTTCCAATGCAAGGGATAAAGGTTACTCATGGGACCAGATAAAGTCCACCATAAAGGCTGCAAAGGATTCTGTTCCGGCTGCTAAGTCCATATTGAGCATAGACCCAGCTACAGGAACAGTGGTGCTTGACCTCATGGGCATGAAAGCGAATATAGATGTAACTAAGACCGTCCCTCAGAATGCTCAGGTATATTACGAGAAGTCCAAAAAACTGACGAAAAAGCAGGAAGGTGCTATAAGGTCTATCGAGCAGACAAAACTGGCCATGCAGAAAAAAGAAAAGCCTGCAGCCAGAAAAGGAGGTACCGTTCGCATTAAGAAGCACTGGTATGATAGATTCAGATGGTTCGTGTCATCTGATGGTTTTCTGGTAATAGGGGGAAGAGATGCTGATACCAATGAGGAGATCTTTGTAAAGTACATGGAAAAAAGGGACATCGTGCTGCATACTCAGATGCCAGGTGCACCACTGACCGTGATCAAGACGGGTGGTAAAGAAGTACCGCCGCAGACCATTGAGGAAGCAGCCCGTTTCGTAGTGTCATATTCCAGTATCTGGAAATCAGGTCAGTTCAGTGCGGACTGTTACTGGGTGAACCCAGTACAGGTTTCGAAAACTCCGGAGTCAGGTGAATACGTAAAGAAAGGGTCTTTCATTATCCGGGGTGAAAGGAACTATCTAAAGGACGTGCCTGTAGGAGTTGCAGTTGGTATTGAAATGGGTGAAGAGACAAGGGTAATAGGCGGTCCACTTTCTGCCATAAGCACAAGGGCGAAGCACGTTATAGAGCTGGTGCCAGGCAAGTTCAACCAGAACGACATAGCAAAAAAGATATACAGGAAGTATGTGGATGCAATAGGGGATGCATCATTTGTAAAACAGGCAGCTTCTCCTGATAAGATCGCTATGATGTTACCGCCGGGAGAATCCGACCTTAAGGCGTGACCATGTTCATGAGGGTTGCTTCCACAGTAATCATTTTTACGATGCAGTTTGTATGATCATTTTATTCAGGTGCTAATATGAGGGTAATGAAAAAGGACCTGCGGGGAAACGATGGGGAAATATCTGTTTTAGCTGAAACTCTTGATGACCTGTGGCATCTCAAATATATCATTGAGAAAGGAGACCTCGTTTTTGCTGTAACTAAAAGAAAAGCCGATGCGGCAACCGATAAATTGCGTCCGGAAAAAGTAGAGAAGAAAATAGTCAGGCTTGGAGTGCGGGTAGAGGGCCTGGAGTTCCATAAATTCTCCAACAGGCTCAGGGTACATGGTGTCATAGAGCACGGTATGGACATTGGGTCCCATCATACTTTCAATATTGAGGAAGGAACTGATCTATCCATCATCAAGGTCTGGAAGAAAGATCAACTGGAACGAATAGATGAAGCTGAGATTGCTTCCAGGCGGCCCTCAGTTATTATTGTAGCTGTAGAGGAAGGAGATGCGGATATTGGTCTGGTCAGGCATTATGGTATCGAGGTTTATTCTCATATAACTCAATCTTCAGGCAAAGCTGAGGGCAATCTGAGGAATGTTTTTTTCCAGGAGATACTTGATCAATTGACCCACGCTGTTTCCGGGTCGGAGTCTATTGTGCTTGCTGGACCGGGTTTTACAAAAGAGGATTTTCTGAAATATGCTCTGCAAAAAGAACCTGAGATGATGTCAAAGGTGGTTCTTGAAGACACAGCATCCATTGGGATGTCAGGTTTTCAGGAAGTGTTGCGAAGAGGTGCAGTTGACAGGATCATGGAGCAATCCCGGATCGCACGCGAGGCAAAATTGATGGAAGATCTCTTAAAGGAGATAGCAGTGGATGGTAAAGTAGCATACGGTCTGTCAGAAGTGAAAATGGCTCTGGATTATGGGGCTATAGATATACTTCTGATCTGTGATGAGTTACTTAGGGAAGAAAGGGAAAAAGGTGAGATCGATACTTTTTTGCAGGAAGTGGAGCATTCCCAGGGGAGTATAGTTGTATTTAGCACGGTTTTTGAACCCGGCCAAAAATTACTGGCTCTCGGAGGTATTGCAGCTCTTCTGAGGTTCAGGATATGAAAAGATGAATGGAAAAGCATTTATATTAGTTTCTTCTGGGAACTATCTAGCTTCTATTCTATTGTATTTAAATATGTCGTTCTAAGTAGTCAATGCATCAAATATATATTTATAATTAATTACAAATTTAAATATTAATGCTATTTTACACTTTTTTTAATGATAATAGTCTTTTTTAAGTCTTTTATTTGCGAATAAACAGCTTATATGGTTCTAAATTGCGTATGCTGTCTAATAATGGGGTTGTGTTGTGCAGTACCCCAGTTTGATTTCTCTCCTTTCTTAAAAGAAACAAAACACATATATACTGCTATTAGAAAGTGTTTTTATGTAGGAGGTGTTTGGCTAAGTTTGGATAGCTTACAGTATATGCATAAATTTGAATTTATCATTATGTAGCCCGTTTTCTTTGAAGGGTGGTATAACTATACAGTAGAACTAATATTTGATTGTATTAATCTTTATATAATATTTGGGAAGTGACAAACTATGGAAGGAGAAGTAACAATTAAAGATACAACAGCAGGAAGCCCGGCAGCAGTAGGTTTCTACGGTCTTGGGTTTGCAGCTACATTCGCAGGACTTATGAACATGGGGATGATCCCAGATGCGCTCATGGTAATTGCAATGGCAGTTATGCTTGGTGGCTTTGCGGAAATATTTGCTGGTTGGCAGCTATGGAGGAAAGGTGACACTTTCGGCGCAACGGCATTCACGATATTTGGTCTATGGTGGTTCGGTTTTTCATATATAAATCTCGCTCCGCTGGGACTTTTCAATGCAACATGGGACGCAGCAAGTGCTACATCTCTGGCGTATTTCACACTTGTATGGGGCATCATAGCAACTTTGCTTACACTTGGTACATTAAAGATCGGTCTAAAGATGCTAACAGTGGTCTTTATAGTGCTTGACCTCACGTTCTTCAGCCTCGCAGCCGTATTCTTCGGAATGACTTCACTACTGACAATAGCTGGAATAATAACCTTTATCACAGGTCTTGCAGCACTTTACCTTGCCACTGCACTGGTCTTGAATGCAGTTGGAATGAAAATGCCAATGTAAAACAGGACTTGTACTATCTGACCGGATATAACCGGTCCATTCTCTTTTTTTAAAAATAATATTACGCAGGGATACACCTTTGTGGTTTATCGATGCAGATCAATTCTTTTCCATCGATGTATATCCTGACCACGCCACCAGATTCTGATACAGTGAAAGCCACGGCGACAGTATCTCTTGTGATGGCTGCTGCAGATACATGCCGCCCTCCAAGGCCCTTATCAATATTTATATCTCTGGCGTCCACGTCAAGATATCTGCCCGCGGCATGAATCCTTCCATCTTCTGAAATAACGAACACCCCGTCAAGTTGTGCGAGTTCCTTCACCGATTCCCAGTTGTGCTCTTCGAGAATATTGCTGTCCTCAGGTGTTTGTCCCAGGTATGGGTTGATGATCAAGGGGTGTGACCTCTGCATTACCTCCTCGGCATCACCTACGATCAGTGCAGTGCCAACTTTTTTACCTTCACGCCCTTTTGTAGCCACATCGAAGCAAATGGTAAGAACAGCACGTACAACATCAGAAGACACTCGCTCTTCACATTCCCGTATTTTTTTAACCATTTCGTTTTCCTTCAGGTCATGGACCACTATGGCACAGGAATCTATGCTGCCTATAATTCCAACAACGGTACCTTCTGAAATATTCCCCAGAACATGTTCTATAGCAGCTATGTTTTCCAGCTCTTCTAATTTATGATAAGACTGGTTGATCATCTTGTCTGTGAAAGTACGTACTCCTTTTCCCCCGCCGGAGAATATCAGATGATTGATGAGCTCTTTCTGATCACTGAAAGCATGGTAGATAGGAATATTTGTTTTGACCTCTTCAAAACAAAGATCTCCGGAGAGGATTATTGCTGAAGAACCAATTTCTTCGGCAAGCCTTACAGCAGTTTCAATAACAATGATGGTTTTTTCCATGTAGCCCTCTATCTGTCCAGTAGCCTCCTGTTCACTGCTATAATAATCGGCGATCATTCCTTTTTGCTCCATTTTGCCCCTCTCTTTATATAAACACTTTATCTCTATTAAAGGTACCTATGTAAGCCAACAGCGCCAGTATTTTATCTTTCCAGTACCACTTCTATAAAGGTGTTTATGTGATCAGGACATTCGTGGCTGTGGACATCCCGGCAGCATTCCATGCAAAGATCTCTGCGATACAGTCAAAGTTCATCGGACCTGGATTAAGACCAGTGGATCCCAGCATTGTACATATCACCATGAAGTTTCTTGGGGATGTTGATGAGGCGCAACTGCCAGGGATCATCACAGCTCTTGACAGAATGGATTGTCCATCATTCGATTCCAGAATTTCCGGTGTGGGCGCTTTTCCAGGTATGAAGAATCCCAGAGTGGTATGGTTAGGTGCAGACGGGGAGTATTCATGTCTACACGGGCAGTTGGAATCATTACTATCAGAAACAGGTTTTAAAAAAGAGCCACGTAAGTTCATTCCACATGCGACTCTTGCCAGGATCACATATCTGTCCAATCCCCGAAAGAAAGAACTTATCTCTGCAATAGATTCTCTCAGGGATCTTGATGTGGGCCTGATGAGGGTCAATACCGTTAAGCTCAAGAAAAGTACTCTGACTCCACAGGGTCCCATATATGAGACCCTGCACGAGGTTGATCTGCCCTGATTATAGTGAATGTCACTTTCAGGCTGAAGCGACCTCATATTTCTCAAAGCCACTGGACTTTACTATTCTTTTGTCGTTCGTTATCAGAAGACATTCTACGCCATTAAGTTCCTCGATCATTTCCAGGCCTTCCTGTTCCCCTAATACGAATACAGAAGTTGACAGTGCATCTGAGTCTATACCAAGAGGTGCAATGACCGTGGCACTTATAAGGTTCTGGGATGGATATCCCGTGCGAGGATCGGCAATATGCGAGACCTTTGCCTCTTCGCTAAAATATCTTTCATAATTGCCGCTGGTAGCTACAGCCATATCTGTAATCTCAATAACAGTTATTACCTGCTGGCTCATGTTTGGATCCTGCAATCCTACTCGCCAGGATGTTCCATCGGGTTTATATCCAATGTAATATCCATTTCCTCCCGCATCAACAAAACCGGAGGTTATGCCATCCTTTCTAAGCGAATCTATGGCAAGGTCAAGAGCATATCCCTTTGCTATTCCCCCCAGGGTGATCTTCATCCCTTTCTGAAGGAATATATCATTTCCTTCGATCGTTATGTTGCTGGCGTTCACAAGCCTTAGTGTTGCGTCCAGTTCATCTTCAGTAGGGGGCTGCTGTGTACCTCCAGGTGCAAATTTGCTCTTCCACAGGTCCAGCAGAGGCAGGACCGTAATGTCAAAAGCGCCGCGGGTAATATGTTGATAGTATATAGATTTGTTGATTACATATGTAAGGTCATTACTTGCATTCAAAAGTTGTGAATTAGTGTTAAGTCTGCTAAGTTCACTGGTGTTGTCGAAATAGTCCATGCTGGAGTCAACATAGTAGATCTTCTCAAAAGCATTATCAATCACCTCTCTGGCATGAGCACTGTTAGTGTCAACCACTTTGATCGTCACTATAGTATCCATTATGCTTCTGGTATCGTTGTATATCTGTAGCAGGGGTTCCTGGCTATCCGTATCTTTGTCAATGCAATTCATCACGAATGATACTGATAAAACCGCAATCAGGGCAATAGTAACAGTTTTATACATCATGGATTATGGAATGACATAATCAATCTTAAACTTAATCAGAACCGTAACGGGCATTTAGTTGTTTCTTTCGCGGAAATCTTTGATCAAAGGAAGTGTAATCATGAGCGATCACAGTGGAGCTTCAGCAACAGGCTCGCATTCAAGCAAGGACAAATACCTTGTTGTGGCAATCCATCAGATTATGGAAGAGTATGGATGGAGGGGAATCGAAAAACAATTTGGTGTTGTAAAACATCATATCATTTATGTGAAACCCGGTTCTCCTCTTCAGAAAATAGAACTCAAGTCCAATGTAGTCGGCAATCACATGGATGTCGACTTCTTTGGCATGACCCCTGAAAAAGGCCTTATGGATAAGGTTTTTGATTTTAATGTACGGGTAGTCCGCAAGTCATTCGAGATCGATAAATACGTCACTAACGACTTGAAAGTTACTAACGAACAGAATCTGAGGAATACTATAATCGTTGCTATAAAGCAGCTTGAAGATGTTGCTTCTAAAACGCCAGGGGATACCTCAGAAAAGTGAGTGTGATTTTTATGAAAGCAAATTTTCTTATTGTAATTGCTATATTGATGCTTTTCATATCCGGAGTGTACGCTTATATCGGATATAGTGGGAATGAGGCCCTTTCATCTCACTACATGACCGATCAGAAGTGGTCTGATAAGGTGTGTATGGGCTGTCATTTAAATACAAAGGCTGAAGTGAACAGTTCTTTCCATGTGCGGCAGGATCTGGCCGAATGGTCTTCTCTCATGAAGCAGGGCGTTCTTTTTAGTGACATGGATAGAGAAACATGGTTAAGTGTTTACGGTCCGTTGCACCCAGGGGGAGGAGATCTTGAGGAATATGGTGCAGATGTAGATTGTATGATCTGCCATGAACAGAACGGTCTATATGATTATGAGGCACGTGTTGCAAGTATCTCTTCTGGGAATATCGCCGGTGCAAAAGAAGCAGCAATTGAAGAAGCGAGCAAAAAGGCACAGAAAGATCCTTTATATGTTGCCAGCTACGCTTTAAATGTTCTTACTCCTTTGCCGATCGTTACTGAGATCCACGATAAGGTCAATGCAGGTCCCACAAAGGAGCAATGTGGAAATACCTGCCATCAAAATGAAGCTGCTACCAGTGCAGTGACATGGATGGCTGCGAATGCTTCAGAGTATGATGTTCATTCCAATGTGAATTGTGTGGAGTGCCATGAAACCGATGAGCACCAGGTAGGTCGGAGGATACCTCTTGATTCTGACCATGAAAACTATGTGGAGGTAAAGAGCTGTGATTCAGAAGGCTGCCATGCAGGTATTTCCCATGGTGGTATCGTTGACGCCCACCTTGAGACCATTGAGTGTGAAACATGTCACATCCCCATGTTGCCAGGTGGCAATCTCACAGGTGTTGCCCCGGTAAGTAGTTTCAGCTGGGAGAATGGGGTGCTTGAAGAAACATATCATGGATCAGACTTTACACCAACCCTGGCCTGGTCAAGTGGGATCTACAATGAAAAACTCCCTGTGATGGCCAGCAAGAATGAGGAAGGTGTGAAACTGAACACTTTCAATTTAATAAGCGGTGTATGGTGGGATGAAGGTCTGGACCAGGAAGTCCTGAACAATCCGGACAACAGTTCTTCACTGGGTGACCCGATACCTCCATCTGCAGTAAGGGCAGCTGATTCTAATGGGGATGGCAAGGTCACATCTTCAGAGATACGCTCATACGATGGGAACCTTGATAGTCAGCCTGATTATCCGAAAGCCGTCCGGAGGCATGTTGATCTCTTGTACCAGGTAAGCCATAACATTGCAGGCCAGGAAGTTGGTTTGGCCGATCCGCTGATATGTGCTGACTGTCACTCAGGCTCAGCTTCAGGAACTCTTCATATTGACTGGGAGCTACTGGGTTACGATATGGACCCCGCAGGAACAACAGTTCCTGCTCAGGAGATCAGCGTGACGATACCCGGACAAAAGCCGGTTGAAGTAGAGAGGGAACCAGCACTTTAAGGAGTGAATTATAATGGAAAGTAAACGATTGAGTAAGTTACCGGAGAAAGTAATAATTCCCCTTAAGCAGCACAAGGGAATGCCCTGTGTTCCAATGGTCAAAAAGGGAGATTCTGTGGTCATTGGTCAAAAGATAGGTGACTGTAAAGACAACAATGATTCATCTGTCCATTCAAGTGTCTGTGGTGAGGTTCTCTCTATTGAGATGGCTCCACATCCGGAAGGAAATAAGGTGCTGAGCGTTATCATCAAGACCATTGAAAGCGATCAGACCGTGGAATTCACTCCTACGAAGGATCCCTCACCACATGATCTGATCGAACTGATAAAGAACTCCGGTATAGTGGAACACTATGGTGTTCCAACGCAAAGTGTTCTGAAGCCGGATGGCAAAAATATAAACACAGTACTTATCAATGCCACATCGTCTGAATGGATTGGAGGTAAATTCAGCACTCCTGAAGAATATGGCACTCAGATGCTGGAAGCGCTCAAACTTCTCATGAAGGCTGCAGGTGCATCAAAAGGCGCTATTGTGCTGCGCAGTGATGATGCTGAGTCCATAGCAGCTTTTAGCGGGATAAGATTTGAAGGGAAACAGCTGGAAGTTGCCCCTCTCATAGGCAGTCGCAAGATCGGCTATTATCTCAAGGACCAGGGATCTGACATTGTGGTGGTTTCCCAGAAGCGTATATATGGTAAGCGCATCCTTAATTTCTTCACTTACAATGTAACAGGGAAAAAGGTGCCAGTTGGCTGCACTCCTGCAGATGTGGGTGTTGCCATATGCGGTGTCAAATCAGCAAAAGCTCTCTATGATGCTGTATATCAGGGGAAGCCTTATTATGAAACAGTTATTTCCCTGGAAGGTCTTGCGCATTGTCCTCCCCAAGTACTGGTCAGAATAGGTACACCTTTCAAGGATGTGATAGAGGCATGCGGTGGTTATCCCAGTGAATCTGGCAAGCTTATTGCTAACGGCATGAGGACCGGAGTTGCCCAGTATACTGACGAGGTCCCGGTTACAAAGACCACTACAAGGATATCCTTCCAGAAACCGGAAGATGTATCAAAGGATGAGGCGATAGCCTGCATCCATTGTGCAGCATGTGTGGACGTATGTCCTGTGGAATTGGTTCCCAGCAGACTCGCAGTTCTGGCAGATCAGGGTAGGTTCGATGAATGTCGCAAGATGCACATAGAAAATTGTATAGAATGTGGGAAATGTGCAGTTATCTGTCCTTCCAAGATACACATTCTCCAGTTGATAAGGTATGCCAAGGATGCTGTTGAGATGGCTTATGAAGACATACCTGCGAAAGAGTCTTCGAACCTTAAGCTTGGCTGCGCCTGTGGAGGTGAATAAATGACATTTACTATATCTGCTCCCCCTCATAGAAAGTCTAAGATCACTTTCAAAACTATTATGTGGAGCAAGGTACTGGCCCTTGTGCCCGTGAGCCTTGTATCCGTGTATTTCTTCGGTCTACCCGCTTTGAGCATAATACTTGCCGGTATTCTTGCTGCAGTTGTCACAGAAGCAGGTATCCAGAAGATGTTCCGCCATAAGATCACTATAAACGATGGAAATGCAGTCCTTATAGGATTAATGCTTTCACTCATAATGCCTCCGGAAGCTCCTATTTGGTTACCGGTAGTAGGTTCCTTCTTTGCCATCTCAATCGGTAAGCATGCTTTTGGAGGGATCGGCTCCTATGTCTTCAATCCTGTGCTTGCGGCTTGGATCTTTATTAGCAGTGCTTGGCCTCAACTCATGACACCTCTCTCTATACCTCATGTTGGGCAGTTATCTGATTTTCTTCTTGAGAATGGTGCAGGCTTGCTTGTTGATGTCTCCCCTATTGCGCTTATAGGTGGTGTATACTTAATTTACAAGAGATACGTGGAATGGAAAGTACCTTTAGCATTTTTCCTTACCATGGTATTGTTCCCTCAGACGCTTAATGTTCTATTCGCGGCAGTTGAGTTGGTCAGAGCAGGTGTCTTGAATCCATTGATGTATCTCTCCCTCATGTTTAAATTCCTTGAGATAAGCAATGAACTAAGCTATTCGATGATAGGGGTGGTATTCTTTGGAATACTTTTCATTGCCACAGACACTCCAACATCGCCGGTCACCAAGAGAGGTCGCCTTATCTATGGAATAGTATGCGGTATTCTGGTATCTATATACGGTTATTTTGGCAATTACATGGCAGGGATATTCTATGGCCTGTTCATGGCAAACTGTGTTTCTTCGTTCATAGAAACCACTACACTTCCAGCAGCTTTCGGCAGTGAAGGTATGATTGGCAAGTTCTATAGGCGTTTTATGGATAAAGTACCTTCCAGCTTGAAGATGGGGGTGTTATCAAATGACTGATGGCAACAGGGATTTTATCATCATTGTTGGCAAACTTGTGCTTATATCTGCTGTGGCAGCAGCACTTTTGGGAATTACTTATGTACCAACCCAGGAACAGCTTAAAGACAATATTGCGAAGGCCAGGGAGCAAAAACTCTTAGAAGTAATGCCCCTAGCAGCGGATTTTGAGCCAGTGTATGGTGATACGATCATCAATGAAGATGGTGATAAGGAAATACTTTATTATGTCGCTAAAGATGAATCCGGTAATCTCATAGGTTATGCATTCTTTAAGCAGCAACCAGGTGCTCAGGATGTTATAGAGGTTGCAGGTGGTGTAACTTCTGATTTCGGTAAGATCACTGGTATGAGCGTGCTCTCCCATGCCGAAACTCCAGGATTGGGAGCTAAGATCATTGAACCGGCTTTCAAGGGGCAATTTAAGGATATTCCACTAAGCCAGCTCAAACTTTCAAGTTCGGGTGGTAGTATTGATTCCATCACCGGTGCTACGATCTCTTCACAGGCCGTAATAGATGCTTTGAGTTCCAAGGTAGAATCAATAAAAAAGGCAGAGGGGTAAGGTGAGTTAAATGGATCCTTTAAGTGAGTTCATCAGAGGTATTACAAGGGACAATCCAACATTCGGTCTTGTACTGGGTCTTTGTCCCACTCTGGCAGTTACAACATCAGTAGAAAATGCAATTGGTATGTCAGCGGGCACTGCTTTTGTGTTAGTGTTCTCCAATCTATTCGTATCGCTTATGAGAAAACAGATCCCATCAACAGTAAGGCTTCCAATATTCATCATAATTATAGCCACATTTGTGTCCATTGTGGATATGATAATGGAGGCATACTCACCTTCTATGTATGCCGCGCTGGGTGTTTTCATTCCCCTCATAGTAGTGAATTGTATTATAATAGGCCGTGCAGAGGCATATGCAAACAGGAATGGACCATTCTATTCAGTTATTGATGCAATTGGTATATCCACTGGTTTCCTGCTTGTCCTGATGCTTATAGGCGGGATCCGTGAAATACTTGGAAGCGGACAGATAGTGACCTTTGGTCACACTCTCATTACTCTGCCTATCAATCCTTCTGTCACCACAATGATCCTGCCTCCAGGAGCCTTCCTTACAATAGGTATTCTTATGGCTATAATAAATTACCAGAAGGAAAAGAAACGTGTAAGAGGTGAATAAAATGGCCGATACATCCCTCTTCACCATTTTCATGGACGGCGTGTTCATCAAGAACTTCCTTCTTATTCAGTTCTTAGGTCTCTGCTCCTTTGTAGGTGTGACAAAAGACGTTAAAAGCGCATCAGGCATGTCAGGTGCTGTCGTTTTCGTTATGACAATGTCAGCTACTGTTTCTTATCTCTTGTACACTTACTTGCTCGTACCACTGAAATTGGAGTTCCTTTCCCTTATCAGTTTTATTGTCGTCATCGCAGCCTTAGTGCAACTGGTCGAGTTCGTTGTCAGGAAAAATATTCCTGCCCTATATCGCTCCTTAGGCATATACTTGCCTTTGATCAGTACCAACTGTGCTGTTCTTGGAGCGGTCTTGCTGAACGTAAGATCTGATTATGGTTTTGCACAAAGTGTAATGTTCGGTTTTGCAGCGGGTCTTGGATATACCATCGTAATGTTGATGATGTCAGCTATCAGGGAGCGTTCCACACTTGTGAGCATTCCTTCTGCGATCAGAGGTCTTCCTCAGGCCTTCCTGCTGGCTCTGATGCTTTCCATGGCTTTCGTTAATTATTTCTGGGTGATACCTATATGAATCTCACTACTTTACTAATACAATCTGTGGCCATCCTTGGCGGTCTGGGACTTGCTGTAGGCATCATGTTGATAGTAGCTTCCCGTAAGTTCAAGGTAGAAACCAATCCCCTTATAGATGAGATATTGGGTGTCCTGCCGGGTGCTAACTGTGGAGCATGCGGTTATGCAGGATGTGCCGACTTTGCCCAGCGCGTTGTAAATGAGAACGCACCGATCAACGGGTGTCCTGTAGGTGGGTTCGATGTTGCCAAACAGATAGGCGGTATCATGGGCCAGGAAGTTGCAGAGGGAGAAAAGGAATATCCCTTTGTGCTCTGTAACGGTGGAGTAAATTGCATCGACAGGTTCGAATACGTGGGAATTGAGGACTGCAAGGCCGTGATGATGCTCTCTGATGGTGAAAAAGGGTGTAATTTCGGCTGTATGGGCCGTGGTACATGCGTACGTGCCTGTCCATTTGGTGCTATGTCCATAGGGGAAGACAAACTTCCGCATGTCAATAAAAATCTATGTACAAGCTGCGGACTTTGCATATCAGCTTGCCCCAACGGTATCCTTGCTTTTGCAAAGGAATCTGAAAAGGTGCATGTCAAATGTCGTTCTCACGACAAGGGTAAGGATGTAAAGGCAGCGTGTACTGTAGGATGCATCGCATGCAAGATATGCGAAAAGAACTGCCCTGTGCAGGCAATAACAGTTACTGATTTCCTGGCTGAGATCGACCAGAGCAAATGTACCGCCTGTGGTATATGCGTGGAGAAATGTCCTCAGCACACAATAGAACTAAGGAGCGTACCATGACATACAAAACATCGATCGGATTGAACGAGAATGTTGTTGCAGCTTTATGTTATGTGGGATTCTGGTTCACAGGAATACTTTTCCTCATGATCGAGAGGCAAAATAAGTTTGTCCGTTTCCACGCCATGCAGTCAGTATTGGTATTCATACCTCTGGCTCTTATCGTATTCCTTATTGGGTGGATACCTTACTTTGGCTGGGTGCTTGCGGACTTTGCAGGATTCCTGTGTCTCTTCCTGTTGCTGGCCTTTGTTATAATGGCATACAAGGGAGCAAAGTTCAAAGTGCCTCTCGTCGGCAAATATGCCTATGATTCTGTCTACAAGGATAAGTAAAGGTGTTGTGCTGCACAACATCTTCTTCTTGCTTTTATCATCTTTGTTTTTTGCTCTTTTGCAGATGGCTTCGAAAGTTTAAAAAATACCTATCACTATCTATGCACTACGCATTTTCCGGAAGGGAGGGTAAATCATTAAAGAAGAGATATGGATCGAAAAATACAGGCCTATGAGACTTGACGATATTGTCGGTCAAACAGAGGCGATAGAAAGGCTCAAATCCTATGTAAAGAGTCGAAACCTTCCGCATTTGCTTTTTTCCGGCCCTCCGGGTGTAGGAAAAACAGCTACAGCAGTTTCCATTGCAAAGGAGCTATTTGAAGATTCATGGAAAGAGAACTTCACTGAGCTAAATGCTTCCGATGAAAGAGGGATCGATGTTGTGCGTACCAAGATCAAGAACTTCGCTAAGACATCACCGATAGGTGGGGCAGATTTTAAGATCATCTTCCTTGATGAGGCCGACGCTCTCACTTCAGATGCTCAGGCGGCGCTAAGAAGGACCATGGAGCGCTATACTAACAATTGTCGTTTCATTCTTTCTTGCAACTATTCCTCAAAGATCATCGAACCCATACAGTCAAGATGTGCAGTTTATAGATTCCGTCCTCTTTCGGACGATGCGGTGACCGAGCGTGTGCTATTTGTAGCAGGTAATGAAGGGATCGAAGTTGCAACTGACGGCATGGAAGCCATCAAATATGTAGCTCAGGGGGATATGCGCAAGGCAATAAACGCATTGCAGGCTGCTTCTCTTGTTGACAGGGTGGTACATAAAGACACCATTTATAAGATCACTGCCACAGCTCGTCCTGAACAGATCATAGATCTGATCAACACTGCGCTCAGTGGTAATTTCATGGCTGCGCGTAAACATCTGGACGAGCTTCTTCTTGACCAGGGCCTTTCAGGTGAAGATGTGGTGGGTCAGATCTATCGGGCTATGTTTAACCTTTCAATTCCTCAGGAAAAAATGGTAGAACTCATTGATGTTATAGGAGAGGTGGATTTCAGGATTGCCGAAGGAGCCAATGAAAGGATCCAGCTTGAAGCACTGATCGCGCATTTCACACTAAGGGGAAGAAATTAGAATGGCAGTTGTACAATTACTCACAAACCTTTTTGACGGTTTTCCTCATTGGCTTGCCACTATTCTGATCAGCTGTGTACCTGTGGCGGAACTTAGGGGTGCGATACCAATTGCATTGCTTCAATATCAAATGCATCCGACAGAAGCCTATCTTCTTGCGGTCATAGGTAATATGATACCGGTGATACCTCTTCTGCTATATCTGGAGCCGGTGTCCGATTATTTGCGCAGGTTCAGGTTCTGGGACAAATTCTTCGATTGGCTTTTTACCCGTACTCGCCATAACCATTCTGCAACCTTTGAAAAATACGGCACTTTGGGATTAGCTATCTTTGTAGCCATTCCCCTGCCCGCAACTGGTGCATGGTCAGGGTGCGCAGCAGCCTTTGTTTTCGGTATAGGCTTCAGACATGCGCTTATGGCTATAACTGCAGGTGTCCTTATTGCAGGCGTGGTGGTAACAATAGTTACCTTGGGCGGCATAAGCTTGTCTAATCTATTGATCTAAAAAATAATTTGAACTGTATCATTTGAACATTTTCTTGGACAGCATATCTTTTGCCAAGGCTATGTCTTCAGATTTTACAGTTTTTCTTCCGGCATGTTCAGCTAGCTTGATCGCTTCTCTTGAAATGTCCAATCCGTAATCTTCGAGTATCTCGGACAGTGCCATTGCTGCGGATTCACTAACTCTTTGAGACCCAGCGCTTCTTATAAGCCTTTCTATCGGTGCAAGCGGTATTATTGTCAATTTTTTCCTCCTGAAAAAGTCAATTTCTGATCAGATTCATATTAAGTACTTAATTACAAAAATAAATTATAAATAGTTATCTTCGATGATTTATACTGAATTTGTGTCTTTAAGTGCTGAACAACGGTATATTCAGACGGATATGCTATAAATAATGTATCATTATCACAGCAATACTTATCTTGTGTTATAATGGTCTAAAAAAGAAATAATTCTATCCAAAATTACTCTGTTCTTAGCTTCTTCAGCTTTAGAGCAATATCCTTGCCAAGGCGCTGGCATTCCTTTATATCCTTTTCTTCCGGGACATACTGCACCCTAAGAACAGGGTCTACTACTTTCATACCAGCCTCTCTCATCTTTTCCGCGATCATCACAGGTGCTTCACCACTCCATCCATAAGAGCCAAAAGCGGAACCTACTTTTCCATCCACCCCTTCAGCTATCAGTGCATCAAGGAACTTTGCGATAGGTTCAAGCATCTTGTAATAGAAAGTTGAAGAACCTATTGCTATGCCGTCATAGCTGGCAGCGTCTTTAGGGTCCCACTCGTAGAAGTTATCTACCCTTACTTCTATATGTTTCTGTCTGGCACCTTCAGCTATGGCTTCTGCCATCATCCGGGTACTTCCCTGGGTACTTAGATAAACGATTGCAAGTTTTACCATTTTAACGGTCCCCCGTTTTCTCATAAAGGACTTTCATGGAAAATACACTTAAATAAAGTCCCCTTTACAAATGGATATTATTCTCTGATAAACTTTTCCAGAAAAGTATATTCTGGATATGTTTATTGCTTATCAGGAATATCATGCATCTAAAGTTCCGGTGCAAGGAGATCATGGATGAATGACAAATATGCGCCTCATATTGAAGAGCTGGCAAAGGCGCTTGATGGCATAGACCACGATGATATAAAAATCGAGCTCGATAAACTTATCAGGTTCCGTGTACCTCTTGAAGAAGCCAAAAGAACAGTTTTAAATAAATTCAGCTCAAAAGAGGCTCCAGAGATAAAAATCAAGGATATTTCAAATGCACCAAAGAGTTTCACTCTGAAAGGCAGGATCACATCCGTCGAGAAAAGAAATTTTGTCCTTAAGGGCGAAACAGTGGATCTATATTCGGGCAAGATCTTAGATGAAACAGGGGTTTGCTTGTTCACTGCCTGGAATGATTTCTGTTTGAATGAAGGGGACATTATCCGGGTGCATCATGCCTACATGAAGCTATGGAACAATCGCCCTGAGCTTAATTTTGGACAACGCTCTATTGTGGAAAAGCTCCCTGAAGATCCATCCATACCCAGAACTGAACAGCTTTTCACTCAAACAAAAAAGATCATCGAAATCAACTCTTCAGACCTGCTGGTAAGTTCGCAGGGCATAGTCACTGAAATGTATCACAGGGATGTCACTGTCAAAGGCAAAGATACTACTATAATAGAGGGTGTCATTGCAGATGAGACCGGTAAACTTCCTTTTACCTCGTGGGTTCCCATGGATGGAGTAGATATCGGTAATGCTATTAGTTTCAAGGCTGCTCACGTAAGGATTTTCAGAGGTATCCCCTCTTTAAATTTCACACATGAGACATCATGGGAACTGCTTCCTGATAACAAATGTCCTTTTTCCAAAAATAAGATCATGACCCATGAACCGACCTCTATCCCTATTGCTTCTGTTCTTGAAAAGAATGGCCTTTTTGATGCAGTGGTCACAGGAAATATCATTTCCGTGCGTCCGGGTTCAGGGCTGATCGAAAGATGTCCTGTTTGTAATCGCGTTGTACAGAACAATGTTTGCAGGGCACATGGTACTGTGGAGGGAGTCAAGGATATGCGGATAAAGGCGATACTTGACGATGGTACGGGAGCTGTCTATATCATGCTGAACAGGGAACTCTCAGAGACTATTTATGGAAGATCTATGGACGAAGCTGAGAACATTATAAAGTTATCCCTGTCAAAAGATGCTGTGTATGAGAGTATGAAGAGATCTTTGATAGGTACTTATCTCACTGTAAGAGGCAATTCCTCAAAGAGCGAGTTCGGTACGACCATTGTTGCGAGGTCTGTCTGGGTTCCGGAAGATGATCTTCTTTCCCGCCTTGAGAGCCTATTGTTAAAATTACCAGAGGATGTTTGATATAATGGCCGAGAGAGAGATTGCTCAGAGATTGTTTGCAAAAGAGTTCAATGATTCTACCCTGAGCCTTACAAGCGTTCTCAGTTATGATGTCACTGATATGAACTCTCCTAACCTGCTGATCTCTCCTACAGGTGTGCGTATCAACCGGATCTTCGTGGTGGGAGTTATCACAGAAGTTGAGAACCTGGGATCAGAAACCGGAAAAGAGAGAGATCTCTGGAAGGCTCGTATATCCGATCCAACTGGAGTGTTTATTGTATATGCCGGTCAATACCAACCAGAGGCTGCTATATTTCTGTCGACCGTGGCTGTGCCGTCCTATGTTGCTGTGGTAGGCAAAGCGAGGATATATGAACCTGAAAAAGATTCAGTGTTCATCTCCATAAGGCCAGAAGAGATCAACAGTGTAGAAAGTACGATACGGGACAGATGGGTGTTAGATACAGCAGAACTGACACTAAATAGGCTTGATCTGCTATCTGAGGTTTTTTTTGATAAGATGCATGGAGAAGATCTGGCAGGATCCCTGAGATCAAGGGGAATAGACCCCGAATCAGCTGAAGCTATCCAGGATGCTATCGCATTCTATGGTACAGATCAGAACTATATTTCCAAGTTTAAACAAAGTGTGCGTAAAGCCCTGCTTTCAATTAAAGAAAATGCAGGCACAGAAATGCAACAGAAGGATAATGCCGAAAATGTGATCTTTGAACTCCTCAAAGAACTTGGCAGTGCTAAAGGCGTACAGTATAGTTGCTTACTGAAAGAAGCAGAGTCAAAAGGGATCCCTGAAGAGGTAGCGGATGCAGTTATCCGGTCTCTCCTTTCTAAAGGAGATTGCTATGAACCCAGGCTGGGAGTTCTTAAGCTAGTCTGATGCATTATCCTTACTCAAACTCGATGCTCACGCTACCCGAATTCTTTGCAAGCGTTTTGGAAATGGTACCGATATCCATCCTGCATACGTGCATTATGCCGCATGGTACAAGACACGTGGAGCACCATTTTGCTTCCTTTACCTTCTGGAATACCTGGTTGTCATTATAGGACGGGTCATAAAGTTCTTTAACAGGAATCTCCATATGTGAAAGCACTGCAACTTTCTTGCAAGGAGTTTCGATATCAATGACCATGTTCTTGCCTTCGACTTTGCCGCTGATCCTATGGGTAAATCCACATATCCTAGAGTTCACTTTAACATCGGTCATAATTGCACCTGCTAATAATCTCTAATTTTGTATTATATACTTATTGTCTTCTTTTCTATATAATTGTCAGTGTGTGGTAGCCCGGTATACTTAAATAATGACAAATCGACATAACAATCATCTTAAGTACTATAGTTCTAAATGGAGGCACTATTATGCAACGTGAAGAAATAATTAACAAGGTTCGACAGCGCCTCAAGGAAATAAAAGGTGTAGGAGAAACCTATGTCCTTCTTGAAGAGGACAGGGAGATCATTAAGGAACTTGAGAAAAAAGCAGATGATATGACTCTTATGGGTCTTGGCCGGGGTGATAATCGGGGTATCAAAGAAGTGCTCAAGAAAGATGTGGTCATTCCATTCACCACCAGTATGGAATATGTATGGCCGTGTTGCCCTAATGTCGTGCTCATGCACCATGATCGTGTGGTTGGAGAGGATCTGGATGATGAATGCAAGCTCAATGAGCTAAAAAGCTGCAAGGATAACCTTGTCATTGGCAACATTGTGATCTATGATAAGGATCTGCTCAGGTCCATCGACCCCAAGAACGATCCTCTTATTGTGGTCTTGCCACCTAAGCCATGTGCTGAGGTAGAGGAATTGCCTCATATCTGTAATGTTGCTCTTGCTTCCCCCTCTCCTCCAACGGATGAATACCTCAAACAAAAAATGGGTCTCCCGCAAGCCCACGGCACGGGAACCTTTATCCTGGGTTTCGACTTTGAGTGTTCCGATGGGAACTAAAATTTTTAGTTTATTCCTCGGATCTTTTTTTAAAACAGGAAGGCTGAAATTCAGCCTTTTTATTTTCCCATATATATCATGAGAGCTTCTTCCACAGTCGCATCTTCCACTGTGATCGCATATATGGCATTACACATGCGAATCGCTTCATCCAGAGTTTTCTGGTGGATGTTGCGGCCAGTTGCATTACCCATTGCACCGCTTACATGTATCTGGTCGTGGAGCTTCTTCAGAAAATCTTTTGGATCATCGCTTGATCCACCTGCACATACCACTTTTGTCCGGCCGGCTGCAATTACAGCCTCTTTGAATATCTCTGCTGAAGCAAGTCCTTCTTTTTTCGGGTAGTTCACTTTCACGAAGTCAGCGTTCAGGCAGGCACCAACCCCAGTTGCGCCGGCAATAAGGTGAGGGTCCTTCTCGTCAGCTACTGCAGCACCTCTTGGGTATATCCAGAGTACCGTAAGCATTCCGTATTGGTGGGCATCGTACACGATCTGTGCCGCCTGTGCAAGCATATCTGCTTCATACTCGCTACCCAGGTATATAGTGTAACCTACGCCAAGTATCTTCAGTTTGCTGTTATCCCTGAAATCTGCTATCTGGGGTACATCGTACCACTGGTTGCTAAAGGGATCCATTTGTTTAGTGGGAACAAGATGACTCTTAGAGTTGATCTTCACAAGGTATGGCACATCCGTATAGTCCATCCCATATCTTGCAATAAGGCCTAACTGGGTAGCGAAAACACCAATTTTTCCCTGGTGTGCTATTCTGAACAGATGTTCCGGATCATTATCATCTGCTGCAGCCTCTTCTCCATAAAAATCATCATTAAGATGCTCTACTTTCTGGTCACCTGCAAAGAGCATAAGTCTTCCCGTGCTCTTTGTGATCTCCATATAGTTATCTATATACGTTTCACGGGCCTCTTTGGGCACATCCAGTGGCACTTTGATCTCGGAGCGTTTGATTGAAGTCATTTTCATCACCTAATTTATAATTGTCACAAATACATTTATTTCATAATCCATATTTATTCATAACCATTGTGTACCTTTTTGGAACTACAAGCAATCTTCCCTTGCAATTGTACCCGCATCTCATAATAGGTGGATACTATTTAGGATTTCATAGGTTAAAAACTCCCATGGCTATTAATCTTTATTCCAGATTTCACTGTCGTTTGCTTTAATAGGCTCTGCTTATTCAAGTGTTGAAGATACATGCTTCGAAACATTAAAATTAGATTGTCGCTTAGTGCTAATAAATGATGACAACGCCTCTATCCTATTTTATAGTGAACTGGTTAAATTTCTGTGTTGATATGAAGCTTAGAATATAAATGCTCAATTTATAATGCAAATATTGTGGGGGAAAAGGTTACCAATGGATGCAATTGAAACAAAAGAGAGATTGGGACGTAGTCTGGGTTTTTTTTCAACATTTGCCATTGGTACTGGCACGATGATCGGGGCCGGGATATTCATCCTTCCAGGGATCGCCTTCACAAATGCCGGTGCTGGAGCAATATTGTCTTTTTTGATCGGAGGTATTATCTCTATAGCTACAGCTGTCAGCATGGCCGAGCTGGCAACGGGTATGCCAAAAGCGGGAGGAAGTTACTATTATATCAGTAGGACAATGGGTGCAGCGTTCGGAGCTATAATAGGTCTTGGATCATGGTTTGCTTTGATATTCAAAGGCTCATTTGCACTTATCGGCTTGGCAGAGTATTTTCAGGTATTTTATCCATCATCTCTTTATTTAGTAGCGGCACTTTCGGGCTTTGTTCTTTTGATAATCAATTATCGAGGCGCAAAGAGCAGTGGTTCACTGCAGAACATTAGCATAATTCTCTTACTGATAATCTTGGCAATATTCTTAACTAAAGTATTTTTGTTCGTCGAGCCTCTCAATTTCAACTCACAAACACCTGATTCCCCAACATCTTATGGACCAGTATCAATAATAACTACAACAGGAATTATTTTTATTTCGTATCTGGGACTTGCAGAGCTTGCAGCAATTTCAGAAGAGGTGAAAAATCCATCAAAGAACCTGCCAAGGGCATTCATTGCTTCTGCGGTGGTAGTTACTATTTTCTATGTTCTCATAATGATGGCAGTTGTAGGTGTCTCAAGCATTTATGCAGGAGCAGCTACAATCACCCCTCTTGCTGATATAGCTAATCTGATATACGGGGAAATTGGAAGCACCCTTATTGTCTTTGCGGCATTGCTTGCAACACTTTCAACAGCTAATGGAGCCATATTGTCTTCCTCTAGATTTCCATTTGCCATGAGCAGAGATGCATTAATGCCAGAATGGTTTGTCCAGATACACAAAAAATATGATACACCATACAATTCTATACTGGTCACCGGGATCATAATGATCTTGCTGTTATTCTTGTTCGACATACAGCAATTGGCCAGGTTAGGTGGTGCATTTAACATCTTGATCTTTGTTTTGCTCAATCTGGCGGTCATCATCCTAAGAAAAAGAACTTTACCAGAGTATGAACCAACTTTTCGTGACCCTTTCTTCCCATTCACCCAAATAATAGGGATTGTTGGAAGCCTGATCCTGTTACCATTAATTGGAGGTCTTCCTTTGCTTTTTGCTGTATCGTTGATCGTCTTAGGTGCATGGTGGCATTGGTTCTATGGAAGAGGCAAAGCCACTCCAAGATATAATTTATTCGACCTGCTGGAAAACAATGTAGGGTCCCCAGTCATAAAACCAGGATCTGGGGTAAAGGTACTGATTCCAATTTCCAATGTCAAACATGAACATGACCTCCTGAGGCTGGCAGATTGTTTAGGTGATGAGATCGTAGGTCTTCATGTGATTAGGGTTCCGGACCAGACAGCTTTGATATTTGCTCAAGAAGCCTTTCAAGGGAAGAAGATCGAAATGGAGTCACATTTCAAAGAGGAATTTGAAAAATATCCAGTAATTCTTGGGCATAAGAGGAAATACATCACTGCTTTTGATCACAGTGTATCCAATTCGATCATAGAACAGGCGGAATTGGAAAATGCTGATCTGGTGATCATGGGCTGGCACGAATCAAACAGATTCCAGTACTCTCTTGGAGATGTAACTAATGATGTTCTCTCTTTGTTAAAACGCCACATATTGTTATTAAAAGGCTATCTTTCTGACAAGTTAACAAAAATCTTGGTAGCATATAATGGAAAGGATAATTCGGTATATGGTCTCCATCTGGCGAAAAAACTTGCTGCCAATACAGGGGCAAAAATAGAGATTATCACAATAGTAAGCCCTGATGAGGATATTGAAAGGAAGAAGGAGATTGCTGAGAAACTTCATGCTTTATGCAAAAGTGAAGAGAACATATCGATCAGTTTTAAGATGTTGGAAAGGTATTCTGTCGAGGATGCAATATTGGAAGCTTCAAATGACAGTGACCTGACAGTTATTGGTGATTCAAGTCAAAGGTTTAAAGTATCTTTTCTTGGAACCTTGCCTCAGAGGGTAGCCAGACATTCAAAGAATCCTGTATTGGTAGTAAAGATGTCCAAACCAATATCTAAACAAAACATTACTTATGTAGCAAGGAAATATGTTCATAATTTGTATATAAAAATTAATCGCACGTCTAAATAATTACTCAAATCATAAGGAAATTACATGTTGTATTAAAACAACATCTGTTTCAATAACTACGCTGGCAATGTTTTTTAAATTCAAAAATACTTTCACCATGGATACGGTCTATATTTATACTTGAACAGAATACTTACACTTGCCTCTCAATAAGAGACAAACCAGAGGCTTGAGGTAGAATATGAACGCGATTGTAACAGACATTAAGTCCAAGTTCCATGAGCTTGGGGTAGATATCCCGGCCGAAAAGATAGAGGAAAGACTAGAAAAACTGATCGTGAAATTCAAGGTTCCCCAGGAAGAAGCCAGGAGAAGCGTTGTCAACTTTTTCCTGAAGGAGCACAGTATTTCTAAGGACAAGTTCTATGGCGGTCAGGGTGAAGTATCTTTTTCAAAAGTAGCTGACATCTCTGAGGATGGAAAATGGTTGAACTTAAAGGCTAAGGTTGTTCAGCTATGGGACAATACTCATGGATCAATTTCCCAGGTTGGGCTTTTGGCAGATGAAACAGGAACTATAAAGTTCGTTTCGTGGATGGCTGCAGAGGTACCTGCAGTTGAAGAAGGAAAAACTTACATTTTTAGGAATGTTGTATCCAGTGAGTGGAACGGTAAAATGGAGGTAACTCTCAATAAGAGCAGTTCTGTTGCAGAGACACCTGATGATATCCACGTCCAAAGTAAACCACAAGGGGTTTCCTCTCTTGTAAAGGTCGCTGACATTTCCGAGGATGGAAGATGGGTCGATGTGAAAGGCAAAATTGTTCAGCTGTGGGAAAACACTAATGAATCGATTTCCCAGGTAGGGCTTATTGGTGACGAAACTGCAAATATCAAGTTCATCAAATGGACGAGAGCAGAGATCCCGGTGGAAGTGATCGAAGGAAAGAACTATCTTTTCCGGAATGCTGTGACGAGTGAATGGAACGGAAAACTGGAGATCACTCTGAACAAAAGCAGTTCCATTGAAGAAATATCCGATGAGATCGAAGTTACTACCAGAGAAGCTGTGCTTACCGCGGCAATGGTGGAGATTCAATCAGGTTCCGGCCTCATAAAACGTTGCCCCCAATGTAACCGTGCTTTAACAAAAGGTGCATGTGCAGAACACGGTAAAGTGGATGGAGTATATGACCTGCGTCTTAAAGCTGTGCTGGACACAGGAACTATTGCTCAGGATATACTTCTTAAAAGAGAAGTTACTGAGGAGATATCAGGTATTACACTCGAAGGTGCCATAGCTATGGCTGCAGATGCACTTGATCAGGGTGTGGTCCTGGAAGCTATGAAACAAAAGCTTGTGGGCAAGTATTATACGGTTTCAGGGCCGAGAGTTGACAGGTACATACTCGTGGAGTCAATAAAAAAGGAATCCATTCTGGACCCTGAATTGCTTGCAGAGCTCATAAATGCAGCGGAGGTGTTCTAAATGGCAGGCTATACCCGTGAAGTTGCCAGAAGGATATTCGCTCAGGAATTCAGGGAATCCAATCTGACCTTCAAGGATGGGAACGACCAATATTCTCCCCAGTATCTATTCACTCCCACGGGCGCAAAAGTAAACAGGATGTTCATAGTGGGGACCCTTACGGAGAAAGAGGACATTGGCAGCGAATCCGAATACTGGCGGGGGAGGGTGTCCGACCCAACTGGTTCATTCTTCATATATGCAGGCCAATATCAGCCAGAAGCCGCTCAGGTGCTTTCAGAATGTGATACACCTGAGTTCGTAGCCATCGTGGGCAAGCCCAGTACGTATACTACTCCGGAAGGCGAGATCCGTACGTCCATAAGGCCTGAGTCAATGTACATAGTCGACGGTGAAACCAGGGATCTCTGGGTGCTTGACACAGCCAGGGCCACTCTGGAGCGTCTGAAAGTCCTTTCTACGTCCCATCCGGATGCCCTGAGAGCAAAAGAACATTACAGGACAGAAACAAAACACTATGCATCCATGGTGCTGAAGGCTCTCAGGTCCCTGCAGGAAGAATATTGATGTTACAGGTTTAATAGCCTGTAATTTTTCTATTTATTTTCTTTTATTTGTAGATCTAAAATGTAGTTTACTGGTGACGTTGGGGCAATTACGCCAGTTGCCGCATATCACGGGGGTGAGAAACAAGATGTCAATGTAGTGAATAGACGGTGTAATGTCAAAAAATATAATTTACTTGGATGTTTAGAGCCAAAACTCATAATGTAATGTATATCGAATCAGTAGGAGTTAATTTATCTTAGGAGTCTGAAATAAATGAATATAAAGAATTATAAGGTATACTCAATTCATTATGGTCTTATCGTGGGAGATATTCTGGATGCTTTAGGAGAGGACATTCTATACTCATATTCCCATGTAAGTAGTAATCTTTACAATATCATTGAGAGCATGGAATTTGATAAACAGTATCTTCACCTAAAAGCAGTTGATGAGCTAGACCCATCCGACAAAGAGTACTGGACTAAAGTGAATATATTATACAGGCCGGTGCCTAAAATTATCCTGGACTGGAGTAAAGTTGCGGAAGTTATGGATGAATGGTTTGATGATAACTATAATTCCGATATCTATGTTGCAAAAGACTTCCACAAAATTCTGTGTGCTCTTGCTCGTCAACTCTATGAGTACGAAAGTGAAATTTTAACTATTAAGTTCAGACATTATGTAGATACTTGCAATGAGAGAGCTAAGAATGCCTTATCTCAATGTATCAATAATGATAACCCACTTGTAAAATGTCGTGATTGCAATAAGCTTGCAGTATGTAAGCTGGTAGAGCAAGGATTTACTGATATATGTGGGTACAAGGAGCAGACACAGGCAGGACATATATTTTACGGAGTTAACGCGTAATTATTTTCGAACAAATCCCATGTAATAGAGTAAGTATGTAATTAGTGTAGCGGTATGAGGATGTTAGACATAAACCAACAGCTTCCGTAAAACACTCCAATTCCTGCGAAGTTGAGCTACATCGCTCAACTTTATCAATTTGGATGAGTACAAATCCTCTATGAGAGATACTTTGTATGGGGTTCGGTCAGCTATTCATCTCCATATCCCTGGTTACTTTTACTCTACTTGGCACATCTGCATGTTACCTTAACTCCGAAATTGTACACGGAGATGAAAATATGCGAATAGAACTTGGATTGGATTATAATCCTATCAGAGACCAGCTTCTGAAGCAAGGAGCAAAGATTAATGAAGAGAAAGTGACCTTGGCAGATACCATGCTTAATTACATAAACCACCTCCGGTTGGAACAAATAATCGATAACAAATGTGCGAAAAAAGCATACAAAAACTTAGGAGACTATATAAATAGAAACTGTGTCAAGTAGCTTAATTAATTTAAAATGTTGTATAGTTAAATACTCACTTTAATATTGAGGATTTATACAGAGACAAAAAACGAATCTTTGATATCCTTACTTTTTCTGGAACGAAAGTCTTACGGATTTAATTTATAACATTCAGCTAATAAATATTTTGATTTATCCAAATCTTTAATTGATTTTAAAGTTATTTCTAAATTTCCTACTCCTATGTGGCGTCGATTTGTAACGTCTCTACTAAAACCGTTTTCAAGTAACACATCATCAGGATTCATTTTTAGATATAAGACCACACTGCCGTTTCGAGGCCTTAAATAAACACTTATAATGCATTTTTTTCTTTGAAAAGAAACATAGGTTTTGTTATTTTTGATTTTTATATCTGTGCCAAGAGAACGAATATATTCTTCAACCTGTCCATATATCTCATTAATGGTGGAATCACAATAGTCATAAGAAAACCAGCAATTAGAATTCCCTTGTTCAATTTCTTTAATAATCTTATCTTCCATTCCACTATATTCTGGATAAGTTTGTATGAACTCAGTCACAGTGGAATTGGAAACCGGCAGCTTATCGGTTTTCTTAACAAGAAATCTCCATTTATTCAATAAAGAGAAAAGTTTATCTAGGGAATTTGAATTAGAAGTGTTTTCATTGGAGAACGAAGAAATGTCCATTTGACTTTCCACATTATAGCCCATCAATTCTAAATATTTACTTTTATCGAAGATTACTTTCTCAAGAAGATTTTGCTTGTGCAGAGAAACATATAAAGCAGCTGCACTAGCCTGACAACTTATTGACTTAATAGGATTAAACTCAATATCAGAAAAACCACTGAATTGTAATAATTGTTCGCTTAATATTGGATTTTGATATAATGCATTAATATAAAGCCAATCATAGAACGCTGTTTTTGGCATTAATCCCCATTTAACACCATTGAAATCAAATCCAATTAATTCGCCTGAATCGTATAGTCTATCGTCTCTTTTAATTTCCCTGCCTTGCATATTAAAAAAATCTTTATAGGGCCCTCCTTTTTCGAATACTTTACTACCTTGATAGGCAGCTTCAACAGTAATTTCATTTCCATTACTAAGCTTTATAAGGAGGTTGAATGCACTCAATTGTTTACCGAGCTCTTTCTCGGATTTTGTCGAAATCTCTAGTATGGGGCTCGTACCTTTCTTTTTAGCTTCTTCATGCAAAGACATAATTGATTTTTGTTTCTGCTGAATAGAGTAACCTGGATGCCATTCAAATTCTATATTTATTTGTTTTACATATTTTTTGTTGGTGAAATTGGGAATAAATATTGGTCTTTGAGCCATGAATACACTCCTATGGGGAAGTAATGTCCTTTAATGAGATATATTCTGGAAAAGTAATATATTTTAATGGGATATGTTTTTTAACCATTACCTCTGCTTGAATATATTGCTTATCCATATCAGAATGACGACAGTAATCATATTCTTGTTTTGCTAAATCGAAATTAACACTTTTAAAATGGCAAATATGACCACCAACTGCCGTACCAGTCCTAGTTGCATTTTTGTTACTAAACAGAGTAGATTGCCAATAAATCACTGATGAGTCAACTCTTAATGAAACTATATTTTGTATCTGCCTTTTTCTCGAGTAAAACATTGGGTGACGTAAGTTAAAACTTAATCGAACATAATCATCCAATCCCTTAGATGAATCAAGGTCTCTAGAAAGTTCAGTCCCGCCGGGAGTTAAAACTTGGATACCGTTACACTTACAATAATTCCAACTATAAAGCCCACCATGAGCGACAATTGATGACAAATTGTTATAGTTTGTACAATGATAAAGTGTGGCAATGCTATGCTTTTTAACTATTCTTTCAAATTCTTCCCAATCCTCTTTATATTGCATACCTGTCCCTATCTCTATGATTAAAATTTAAGCGACTATATAATTTTTGCGAGAGGTTTGAATCATAGTTGTGATATTAAGATGATAAATTTTGTGATTTTATTATGTATTAATAGTCAAATGGATTTCAAAACTCACAATTATAGCATTTTACAATTTTCCGGTACTAAAAGCAGGACTAGCAAAGCCTTTATTGTTCATTTTCAGACCTGAATAGGTACAACTATGGAGGATTTCGATAAACCTCCATTTTCAATCGAGTACTTATATACTCTATATCACAATTTACTTATCTACATCGAATGTATACTACAATATGAAAACATATCTTCTGATCTGGTTCAACAGTAATGGGGCAAGGCCTTCTGAGGTTACCCGCAGCTTGATGTCCCTTGGTTTTACTCCTGTGAAAGGTCCCTACGATTATGTCTATGATTGGGGGAACCACGTAGATATGGATGAGATCCTAAATTTCGGGGACAAGGTGCAGATGACATTAAAAGATACAGGGGTAATGTTCAAGATCGAAACGGTAAATGGTACTCTATAGAGTGCTTTAGTCACCCTCTGCGAGTTTACGTGAATATTCTATATAGTCGCAGGACTGGCCAACGATCTCGATCATCCTGGTGGAAACATTTCCATTATCGATGTCTATCTCCACAGCGCATGGATCAGACATTCTGGGTTTTGTAGGCGATCCCGGGCAAATGAGCAATACATCACTCTTTTCGATCAGAGGTCTGTGGAGATGGCCAAAAACAAGTATGTCCACTTCCATCTCAAGGGCAAGGTATCTGAGAGCAGTCGTATCGTTCAGAGAGAGGGCTCCTTCATGTACTATACCTATCTTTATGCCGCCCACTTCAAATGTGATCTTTGCAGGAAGCTCCCGCTTTATCAAAGCCTCATCTGCATTACCGTGCACAGCTTTTAGTTTGCCGGTTGCTTCAAAAGCCTTGTAGCATTCGTAAGATGTGAAATCGCCTGCATGAGCTATGATATCATAATCTGCGATTACATCCGCAAGATATTCCGGTATTTTTCCGGTTTCAATGTGTGTATCCGAGATAGCTATGATCCTCATTTATGAACTCCAGCAAGTTCAATGCACGGATAGATCGACAAGTTCATATTCCAGATTCTCGCTTTCGAGGCGGCTGAGTATGCCGGGAACCTCTTCGTCGATAGCAAGTACCAATGAGGATAGGCCATGGAAAGCTGCTTCTATCACGGACTCCTTTGCTCCGAACATCACATGTGGCTCCCTGCCCACCCTTCTCAGAGCTATAAGAGATTCAACTCCTATGGTAGCAAGATATGATTTCGATCTGACAAGGTTTTCCAATCTTTCCAGATCAACATTCTTGGATCCGCCTCTTTCTACACGTGGTATCTTACAGACAGTGATGCTTGCATTTTCCAGGTCGATAAGCCCCATCAGATCAGTGACACCTACATCTTCTCCCTTCAATGCAGCGGAGATGGTCGTACCAGTGGCATTAGTGACATTCTGTGTGCTCACGTAGAGTAAACCGTTCCTCATCGTAAGATATACTTCCTGTTCCGCATTCACATCTTCTTCAGCTATTGCGGTCCAGGTGGATACATGACTTATGATGTCGCTCATCACAAACCTTGCATACCTTTTCATCTCGGCGGCGTTTTCCAGGACCCATTCAACCCCTTGTTTTGTTATCCGGTACCTTACTCTTCCTTCAGAGCTCACCAGTCCTTCAGCCACAAGTTCTTTAATGTACTCTGAAACTGCCTGAGGCGTTACACCGATCTTTTCAGCTATCTCCTTTTGCCGAACATTAGGCTGATGGGCAGCCACTTCAATGAGTATCTGGAACTTGGTTATACCACTCTTACTGCTAAGAAGCTCTATCATTCCTTATCATCTACTTCCTTGATGCGTTGTCCCATCACTGCCAGTTTATCAGACCGCCGTGCAACGGCACGGATATACATCGGGCTTTTGTTCAATGCCCTTGTCAGGCTGCTCATGGACTCGTTTCCCTCTATCACAAGTTTTTCCAGTTCTTCTATTACATCCTTCACTTCTTCATAAGGCTTGAACGTCAGCATTATGATATCACTCATGTCTTCCACAGAACACTGAAAATTGGTCTGTACTTTTGAATAAGAACTATGGTATTCTTTTTGTGGTGTCTTTCCAGGTTCAGGCATATGCCATTGGCTTTCGATCAATCCACTTTTCTTAAGGATCTTTATACTCTGTGCAACATCCGTTCCCAGCGTTTCCTCAAGTTCATCCTTTGTCATCCATAAATTTAAGAGGGCATCGAATACTTTTTTATGCCGCTTAGACCCAAAGATCTGGAGAAGTGGTACAAGTTCGGAAGGATCATTGATAATTCTTGTCCGTTTATTCATAGCATTAACCTCTGAATGTACCTCATATGGACCGCGACCAGTTAAATCTCGAAACTCACAAGTACAAGCGATCCAAAAATTCAGTTAATCCATCAGAACACTTTTTGCCAATATATTATGTTCTTTAATCTTAATAAAGGTGATGTGATTTCAGAATGTTTTAAAATCGATAGTTAGTTCTCCATTTTCCTGCCATAGGAATAGTGGGAATTTTCTTTTTTCATGCATGTTCTTCTCATGCAGTGCATGGGCTACAATAGGAAGTGCAATGGTCGCATCCACAAAGACCTGGACTTTCTTTGCGTCTGCAGCTATCTTTCCCCAGGAAACAGCCTCATCGAACGTGCATCCTGAAAGGCCACCCCAGTGAGGGACATCTGTAGTATATTGTATCGCGTAATCATGTCCGGCAATATCTGCACCCATTATGGAAGCCACAACCTCTGTCTGCTGTATGAAGTTCTTGGGCACTCCCCCGCCTACATAAACAACTCCGGTCTTACCAGACATCTCCACTATCCGGGTTATTTCGTCCACATCTTTTATCTGGTCCACATCAACATCAACCCCTGCCCTTCTTGCAATGGTCAATCCTATTCCGAT
Organism: Methanomethylovorans sp. PtaU1.Bin093; assembly: GCF_002067275.1. GTDB lineage: Archaea > Halobacteriota > Methanosarcinia > Methanosarcinales > Methanosarcinaceae > Methanomethylovorans. The sequence continues at coordinate 55,830 of NZ_MVQX01000048.1, forward strand.
GGAACTATCGCCAAGGGCTGGCACAAAAATGGGAACACCATATTTATACGCGCTACCTACTATGGATCCATCACCATTTCCATCTTCGCATATTTTCTTTCCAAGAAGCCCTATGAATTCTCTTGAGGACATTCTCTTCCCATGAAGTCCTCTGGCAAAATCTGCTATCAAATGGTCTGTATGTCTGAACTCTTCCTCAAAAGCGAAAACATCGTATATTCTGTCCACACCATGCCTGAAAAGCTCTTCATCGTTGGCCAGGTGAGATCCAACATAATGTTTCTTTCCCAGAGCTTCATGACAATCATGGAACAGGTTCGCTCCCGTGCTCACCAGACAGTCTATCATCCTGTTCTTTATCAGATGCACTATCACTTTCCTCATGCCTGCAGGTACCATTGCACCTGTAAGCCCCATCATGACAGTGAGTTCTTCTTCTTTGAGCATATTGTTCCAGGCTTGCACAGATTCGGCAAGTTTCCTGCCCTGGAATCCGGTATATAGCATGCCGTCTACTAGCTGGCCTATAGACCTGTTCGTGACATCTAAAGGTCTTGTTGGGTTCTGAGTGAAAACATTGATCTTGTGTGGTTCCATCCTGGCACCTCTCAATGGACAGAATCATGAGACTCTGAAACGCTACATTAACTGCTGCATTTAACTATCAGTTGGTGTTCAGAGAGACATATCTCTTGAAAAACATACCATCACCATTGTAATTAAGTGTAACCTTTGGTGGTAGCACAACAGTTCTTTATCCTATTCTTTTGCAGACCGATAAATATATCCAATTCTGTTACCAATCAGTCAGGTACCATGTCCCAGAATCTTAGCGAGAAGATAAATGATGTGCTTGCAGATAGGCAATTGTCCATAAGCGCTATCACCAGGGAGCTTAAAGACAAAGGTTTTGTTGAACACAGGCTGGTACTGACTGGATATCTGCGGGCTCTGCGTGACCTCAAAAAATTGCAGGAGATAGAAGTCCCCCCCTCTAAGGTCTACAGACGCCTGGAGCATCATGAAAAGTGCACAGATATTTACTCTATGGTAGGTGATCAGATCAAGAACCTGGACATGGAAGTGCGTCTGCCTCTTGCTATTTATATCATCTCCCGGCTCTTCAAAAGACCGGTTTTCCGGGAAGAGCTTTTGCATCTCGGCATCAATAACAAAAGTGTTGCCAACTGCCTTGAATCTTCCGCATGCATGATAACACTTTCAAGGGACGAGAACCTGAAACTCTATCGCAGTGAGATCACGCGGATATCCATACCTGTAAACGATCCTGCCTATGAAATAAAAGCAGAAGATGGTCAAATGGTCTCCATGGCAAATATTATACTGATGGAAACGATAAAAGACCTTGTGGATCTAAGCGGGCTTACTCCAAAAACAAAGCAAACAAAGCTTGTTGAGATGTGATATCATATTCGAACATATCTTTTTCGGCATCATTGATAACTTCAGGCAGTGATAATCTGGATATAGGGCATGAAGAATTTATTCAAATGTGTCCCATCGGATACGTACATAATACTTTTAAGGAAGCTGTTTTTGATGAGAAGATGTATTCTTCGATATCACAGATAGTCTTGAAAGAAGAACTGCAGGATGGCCTTAAAAACATAACGGATTTCTCTAAGGTCTATGTGCTGTTCTATTTTGACCGCTCGGAAGGCTACGATCTGATCCAAAAACGCCGTTATGATGGAAAGCTATCAGGTGTCTTTGCTTCCAGGTCGCCTAAAAGACCGAACAGTATAGGGCTTACATTGGTGGAATTGCTGGAAGTCAAAGGAAATATGCTTACTGTCAGAGGCCTGGATGCCATTGATGGTACTCCGGTGCTTGATATAAAACCGTTCATAGAAAATGATTTGGCAGGTGATGGTTTACGGTCTCCGTAAATGTGGCATGTATACAAATGGAGGTAGTTCATTGTTCCAAATCGGACAATTTAACGAAAGCTATGTCCATGGCAGAAAAGGCGGTGTCATCAGGAGCAGATATGATTGTACTTCCAGAAGTCTTCTCTACAGGTTTTTGTTATGAAGGAATAAGTGATCTGGCAGAGGAAGCCCCATTCCCCACCATAGGCAAACTTATTGATTTCTCAAAGAGCAAGGAATGTACTATTATAGGCTCTATAATTGAAGCCCGGTTACAGGAAGGAGTTCCTTTATTCTATAACATGGGCTTCTGTGTGGAACATGGAAAGCTTGCGGGTGTCTATCGTAAAAGTCATCCTTTCCTGCGGGAGCAAAACTATTTTGCAGCCGGAAATAGCATACATCCTATATTTCTTGAAAAACATGGTGTCAAAATCGGACTGGAGATATGTTATGAATTGCGTTTTCCTGAAGTAGCCAGAAAACTGGCTCTTGAAGGTGCAGACCTGCTGGTCACTGTCGCTCAATTCCCGCATCCCAGGAAATACCTATGGAGGACACTTGCTTTGGCCCGTTCCATTGAGAACCAAATGCCTCATATAGCCTGTAACCCGGTAGGCTCTTCCCCTACCTCTTCCTTTTTTGGAAATTCTATGATCATTGGCGCAGCAGGTGATGTGCTTGCGGAGGCCGATGATAAAGAATGTATGATCATGCATTTAATAGATACCGCAAATACCGATAAGGTAAGATTGGATATCCCGGTTTTCTCAGACAGGCGTGCAGATTTATACTGATAGCCATTATTTCATTTTTACTCTCATGCAGGCAGAACATTTCAGACCGCAAAGTCATTCATCGAACTCGATACTAATATCTCCCATTTTTCGGGCAAGGGTCTTTGAAAGCATTCCTGATTCCATCCTGCAGACATGCGGTACAGCACAGGGGACGAGGCAGGTGGGTGTGCACTGTAATTCCTGGGCTTTGTTCATTACATAGTTATCTTTGATGTCCATGGTTTCCATCATGGGGATTTCCATTTATGACATCTTCTTGATCTTCTCACAGGGTGTTTCAATATCAGATCTTCATCCCATTCAATTCTCCATGGACCTTGTGAACAAATCCGCATATTCTGGAATTCACTGTAACATTTGAGGGCATGTCATCACCTCTCTGCTATAGTCAATTCTCAAACATGTATATTGATCATGTTTTCCGAATATTTTAATTTACAATTCAAGGATCAGTCTTTTTAGCAAATTCCTCAGTTTGATCAATGCTATTAAAATGAATGAAATCGGAGAAGCTGCAAGCATTGCAGGTATTGCTCACAGAATTATATATTCTTCTATACTATTGATCCAGATGCGGGTATCGGTGATCCGGACAGCATTTTTAGGAGCTTTTCTTCATCATGCTTGAAATTATGCACGTTATAGCTTCCCAGTGGACATCTGCCAATTCTTCCAGGTCCATGGTAATCAGAGCCTCCTGTCATGATCAAACCATATGTACGGCACAGCTCCAGCATAGACTTGACCTGTTGCCAGTTGCTTTTCCCATAGAAGACTTCAAAGCCATCCATTCCGCATTTTACAAAATGGTCCACAACATCGGCAAGTAAGGGCAGACTGTTGTACTGGTCCAGGGTACGGATCAGATGTGCTCCGACTGCTTTGCCCCCTGCTTTATGAATGATATCAATGGCTTCCTCTATTTGGAACTTCTCCACATCTATGAAGTACTTGGATTTCTCAGTGAGCCACAGGTCATGGAACTCATAAGTGGACATGTCCCTGTTGACAACAGCAAGTGCAATATCATGCTTTGTGATAATGCCCTTTGCTGATTCAAGGCGCGAATAATCTACAAGCCATCCATGTGAAGATAGTAAGTCTACCATTTCGTCAGCATACTTCCATGCACGTTTTTTTGCGATCTCAAGTTTCTTTTGCAGATAAGGATCATCTTTATCAAAGCCGTAGCCAAGCACATGTACTTCAATTCCAAGGGGATCGAAGTTGGTTGTGAACTCTATGCCAGGGATGAACTGTAATCCCATTTTCTTGCACTCGTGTTCAACAGATCCAAGCCCGTCCACAGTATCATGATCAGTGACGCTAATGGCCTTTAATCCAATATCCCTTGCTTTTGTAACCAGCTCAGAGGGGTGGAGGTCCCCGTCCGAATAGATAGTATGCATGTGCATATCTGAAATAATTTGAATAATAACACCTCTTCAGCATTTCGTTTTGCAGTTCACTCACCATTAACTAATGTAAATAGGCTATAAGCACCTCTATAGACTATATTTGGCCTGTATCCTAAACATTGATGGCTTGATGTGCAGATCAATATCAAAATACTGGACCCAGAAGTTCAACGCAGAAGTTGTATTGCAATTTTTATAGGATCTAAGTACTGGATTAGCATCTATAGGACAGTTTTTGCTCACGTTTTTCCTCTCCGGTCACGTATATACTTATATAATATATAATAAAATTACTATATAAACTTCTCCACGGGCTACATGTACTTAAGAGGAAAACGTTCATAGACCTATGAACTTCGGATCATTGCATATCACATTCAACAGAATACTTATAGTATGAACCTGATTTTATACCAGATAAATGGTGAAAGAATCGATATGTCAAGCAGAGAAAGGGATATGGCGATAAGATACCTCAATAAAGGGGTATCTTTAAAGGAAAAAGGTCTTCATGCAGAAGCACTTGAGAATTTTAAAAAGGCAGAAGAACATTCCTGGGAGGCTGCTTCTCCGGCTCTTCTGGCAACGGTCATGCAGAACTTTGGAGAACTGCTGGAGGTTATGGGCAATGAGGAAGGATCCTTTGACCAGTATTCTCTCGCAGTTGCAAAGTTAGAAAGGCTTGTTGAAGTCAGTCCATCCTTCAAAGAGCAATTAGCCACTACCCTCAGCAAATTTGCTTCTATGCTTGTGGACAGGGGTAAAAAAGAAGAGGGTAAGGCAAATTACGAGAAGGCTGTCATACTTTACCGGGAACTTCGCAGGGAATACCCAAAGAATGTGCAGATACGTTCCAACATGATCTCTACTCTGAACAACCTGGGTGCTTTGCTTGCGGATATGGGTATGAGGGATGAAGCACAGTGGAAGTTCGAAAGAGCATTGAAAATGCTGGATGACAAGCGTTGTCCTGCAGAGAATTACACCCATTGTTTTGAGAATAAATCCATGGTGCTGGAAAACCTTGCCAATCTTTTGATCGAAAGTGGAGAACTTGAGCAAGCAAGGGAAAAGCTTGAAAACGTCCTTAATATCTATTTCTCCCTGCTTGATCAGGGTCATATGACAGAGCTTTACCGATCAAGAGTTGCTTTAGTCCTTAGCAGAATCGCTCATTTGTCTGTATCCCTGGATAGAAAAGAAGATGCTTTGAAAAGTTACGCCTCACTGGCGCAGATGTATGGCGAGCTTGCAAAGCTTGGACCGGAAAATGAAGAAATGAGGATTGAAAGAGCTTCGGTTCTGGCTTCCATGGCAGATCTATTGGAAGGAATGCACGAGGATAACGAAGCTATAAGCAGATATGAAGAAGCACTGGGCATTTTAAAAGATGTGCAGGCTTCAGAGGAACCATCTAAGTATCCTTCAATGATCATACCTGTACAACTGGACCTCTCGAGACTGCTTGTTTCACAGGATCGAGTGGCTGAAGGTCTTGAAAAGCTGGAAAAGGTCATAGAACTCATATCATTACCCTCCGGGGAAAAAGATATGCAGGCCATTGACCTGGTTTACTCTTATCTAATGCAAATATGTGAACAGTTGTCTGCAAAAATGGGTTATGAGGTCCCAGGAGTATTTGCGCAGCTCCTTGGAATGCATAGCAAGCTCAGCTCACTGAGGATCACTCAGGAAGGCCAGGTCTGCAAGGCAAGAATTATGGAAGCTCTTGGCCGGATACAAATGGATGCAGGAGAAAAGAAGCTTGCTGTTGGAACACTTATGGAAGCTGTAGATATATATACACAGCTGAACGATACATACAACTATTCTTCAGAAATTGCTGATCTATCAGATATCATAGAAGCAAACATGCCGCATATTAAGGATGCTGAGGAACTTCAAAGCATCTATTATGGGATAACTGAGCCCCTCAAAGAGGAAGGCCTTGTACCTGAACAGACCGCACATGCTGGGAGCATTATGGATACACAGGAAAGATTAGCCGATATGGCACTCGATAAAGGAAGATATGAGCAGGCCTTTGATCTCTATCTGGAGATATACTCTGCAGATAGATCAAGGGAAGGAGTGCTTAATAAAGCAGCAGATGTATTGGGGAAACTTGAAGCTGATATGCACCTGAACAAGCGGTCAGGCAATATCCTGAAAGACATGGAGTTCCTTACCAAAGGATATGCTCTGCTTGCAGAAATGGAACCTGCGGACTCAGAACACCGGCGTAACCTTGCAGCCATAGAAAAAGAAATGGGAAAGGTGTTGCTTGATACGGGTCATGTGGATGATGCCAGGCAAAGATATTGTCAGGCCCTTGACAATTATCTCGTGCTAATGGACATGCCAGGTAATAAGCATCATCTCAAAGGCATGTATGCTGTCCTTAAGGAGCTTACTGCTCTCTTACCTGCTATCGGTGACAAGGAAAAGGAGCTGCAATGTCAGGAGAAAATAACTCTGAGTTATTCCCGCATGTGTGAACTTGATCCTCTGGATGCCGGACTTGTGGAAGACCTTGCCGCTTCTCTGGACCACCAGGCATCGCTTCTTGCTGTCCTGGACAGAAAAAAGGATGCTTATGAGCTTCTCAATCAGGCGCTGGATAAGTATGAATTGCTTTATCAGCTTGAATCTTCATACAAACATGCAGGAAAAGCTGCTGTGGCCATGAACAATATGGGGACACTGCTTGCCCGGATGGGAAGGAAAGAGGAAGCGAAACAGATGCTTGAGGATGCTTTGAGGATCTATAACTACCTGCTTGATCAGGAGCCTGATAACACAGAGCACATGGTGCATGCCGCCTGCACTCTGGACAACATGGGCACGCTCTTTGCGAACATGGACAGACCGGAGGATGCAAAGCACATGTACGAATCTGCTTTGCAGATTTATATGGACGCTACAGGTGTAGATCCCGATGACGCCTCATACAATGAATATGCTGCGCTTACCATGGAAAATCTGGGAGCTGTGCTGGAGCGCATGGGCAGGCGTGACGATGCAAAGTGGATGCACGAAAACGCGAAAAAACTGAGAAATGGTGAGGCTTGAGCTCGTTCATTGCCTCCTTTTTTATGATATGAAATGTATGATCTGCTTATTGTATTGAACACTCTCTGCTTTTAATCTATAACTTCGCTTTTCTAGGTAGCAGTACCCAGCGAACCACTTACTTCAATACTGCATATAGTTCCAAGAGTTATATCTTCCTCAGCATCAAAAGCCTGCATGATCTCTTGTATTATTGTGTTCTTCAACTTCCTGCGCTGCCTGGGGTTCACAATGTATCGGCTTTGTAGAAATGCTGGCTTTGTAGAGTTCCTCAGGATTTTGCATGTTGCACATTGAACTGGAAAAGTATGAGAGTAGTTTAGAAATGAGTTCAGTTAAGATAATGTTATTTACAGGATTGGAAATTGTGGTTCAGGAAAAAATTCATTACGATATTTTAATTTACATATATTCAGACAACCAGAAATGGTTGTCCTAAAAATAAATATACTTCTGCGACAATCCTAACTTAAATCTTATTGATGGGGGATGAATGATGAAAAGTTTTTATGATTATCTTCAAGAAGAGATCAATGGTTTAGAAGGGTGTTTTGATAGGTTTATACTTTATATTCCTGATTTTTTCACACTGCTGTGTGATCTGCTTCGTCAAAATATTGATTCCGAAGATAGGAGGATCATTAATTCTGCATTGGCATATTTTGTAGTTCCAAACGATCGGATATATGAAGAAATTTATGGACCCATGGGATACGTTGATGATGTTTATGTCTGCACTTTTGTGTTGAAAAAAATACAAGAAAAATATGGTTATGAGTTCCTTGAGCAACTCTGGGACCATGATGAAGAACTTGATCGTGTTTTGGATTATAGCTACAACAAAAGTTTACAGCTTCTTGGAAACCAAGATCTGATCAAAGAGATATTGCAGTATTCTGGTTTAGACTAGATCAGTTATATGTCTATCATACAAAAAAGAATTGATGCAGATCATTAACATATTGTAGCTAAAAAATCGTAATATCTGAAGATCTAAATCCTTAAAATCCAAGCTACAGGAATAAGCTGTCAAATGCCGTTAAGATATTACTCAAAAAATCCAAAAGCCCCGGGCGTGATTTGAACACGCGACCTAGTGATTACAAGTCACTCGCTCTGCCGGGCTGAGCCACCGAGGCATATATTTATGGATTGCATGCTCTACATAGCATAATAACAGATAAATTTTATGGTATTTCAGGTGTGATCATGTGGCAGGAGATATCCAGGATAGGTGGAAAACTGGTGCAGGGAGGACTCGTGGAGTCGCATTTTGGCAACATCAGTGTTCGTATGGGGGACAAGATGCTCATCACGCGAAGCGGCAGTGCTCTGGATGAGTTGACTTCGGAGAAGATCGTGGAGGTGGATGTGCACGGTGCCTGCGCCCTGGATGTGATCGCTTCCTCGGAGACCGTAGTGCACCGAGCCATCTACAACAGCACCTCCGCATTTGCCATAGTACATGCCCATTGCCCCTATGCTGTGACCATGTCTTTGTTACAGGGAGAGGGCTGTATCTCTCCGCTTGACAGTGAAGGCCGGTATTTCCTGGGTGATATTCCTATCGTGCAGGGCGGCATAGGCTCTGCAGAGCTTGCTGTTGATCTCGCTAAGGTTCTGACTGTCCACAAAGCTGCTATTGTGCACGGACATGGCACATTCGCCATTGGTCGGGTGCTTGACGAAGCCTATGTGCTTACGACCCAGGTGGAGCATTCCTGCCGGATCAAATACCTACACGATCTGATGTGTAAGTGAACTCAAGAGCAAAAAGCAGTTCAAAAGAGAATAACAAAAGAAAGACATTAATCCGAAAAAGCCTTTATAGCATCACACATGACCTCTGATTCCCTACGCCCACATGCTACTCGTTTCATCTCGCCACTTGCACATACGGCTGCAGATGCGGGTATTACTCCAAACCAGATCTCTTTCTTATCTTTGTTGTTCGCCATACTTGCTGGCGTCTTCTACTACTACTCCTTCTCGAATCCCCTGTTAGTTCTGGCAGGGGCTTTTATGGTTTCTCTTAACTCCCTGTTCGATGCGATCGACGGCCTTATGGCAAGATACCTCAAGACCGCCGGTCCAAAGGGAGATTTCATCGATCACGTAATAGACCGCTATGCGGATGTCATAATCATTTGCAGTATCTTTTTTGCAGGTCATGTGCAATGGCAGATCGGGGTTATTGCCATAGTGGGTGTGCTCATCACCAGTTATCTCGGCACCCAGGCCCAGGCCCTCCATCTTGGCAGGTACTACGGGGGTATAATGGGCCGGGCGGATAGGCTTCTGCTTATAATGGCGGCATCTGTGGCATACGTTGCATATCCGTATCATATCTTTATGTTCAATATCCTGGGCTGGGTCATGGTGATAATTGCTGTTGCAAGCCATATCACAGCTTTCCAGCGCATCTGGCATATATGGCAGCAACTCTGAATCCCGGGGATCTTTAAAACTTTAAATACACTTACTTCTATTACTTACCATGCCTGCTGAGCCCAAGAAGTATGAATATCTGGACCACACTGCAGATGCCAAGTTCCTGGCATATGGTAAAACCCTCGAGGAAGCTTTCGGGAATGCAGCTCTGGCCATGTTCAATGTCATGATAGATACAAGTACGGTCTCTAAAGCTTTGTCTCAGGATATCGATCTCACCGCAGAAGACCTTGATGGCCTGCTCTTTGACTGGCTCTCTGAATTCCTGTTCCTGATGGATGCGGAAAATCTTATATTCGGTGATTTCAGGGTGCACAGCATCGAACAGGAAGATGGCCAGTTCCATCTCAATGCTACTGTGTACGGAGAGTATATCGATCTCTCCAGGCATGTCTTCGATACAGAGGTCAAAGCAGCCACATACAATGATATTCAGGTGCAGCGATCAGCAGATGGCTGGGTGCTGAGGGCTACAGTTGATACCTGAGCCACTTATGTAATTTATTCAAGTGCTCATTGAACCAATACTGTTTTACATCCCAGGCCTATAGTTTATATATGGGATGGGAGAATCCAACAAAGGTTTCGAGGAAAGTGATATTCATGTCTGAAGATAGTGATATTTCTCTTAAGCTTAATAAGATCAATGATAATACGTGGGAGGTGCCCCGCGGATATAAGGCGGGCATGCGTGTACCGGGGCGCCTGTTCCTATCTCCTCCGCTTCTTGGAATGCTGGAACAGGGTACATTGGACCAGGTGGCCAATGTGGCTGCATTGCCAGGCATACAAAAATATTCCATGGCAATGCCTGATGCACATCTGGGTTATGGTTTCCCTATAGGCGGAGTTGCAGCTTTTGACAGGGAAGAAGGTGTTATCAGCCCGGGTGGTGTGGGTTTTGATATCAACTGCGGTGTAAGGCTCATCCGGTCCAACCTGAGAGAGAAAGATGTGAGGCCAGGAATAAAGGACCTGCTGGAAAAATTGTTCCACGCTATACCCTCCGGAGTGGGCTCCAAGAGCCGTCTGCGAGTAAATGATGGTCAGCTTGATGATATTTTTATCCATGGCTCACGCTGGGCTGTGGAAAATGGCTATGGAGTACCTAAGGACGTGGAAAGGTGCGAGAGTCAGGGCATGATGGAAGGCGCCCTGGTAAAACAGGTGAGTACCAAGGCACGCCAAAGGGGAAGGCCTCAGCTGGGAACTCTTGGCAGTGGCAATCATTTTCTGGAGGTCCAGTATGTGGATGAGGTATATGACACAAAAGCTGCTGATGCCTTTGGCTTGCATGAAGGCCAGGTCACATTCATGATCCATTGCGGTTCAAGGGGTGCAGGGCATCAGATATGTACCGATCATTTGCGCACTCTTACGCAGGCTTCACAAAAATACAAGATCGATCTCCCTGACAAGCAGCTTGCATGCGCACCTACGGATTCTTCCGAGGCTCAGAACTATTTCGGTGCCATGGTATGTGCGGCCAACTATGCCTGGGTCAACAGGCAGGTCATAATGCACTGGGCAAGGGAAGTGTTCCAGGATTTCTTCCGTAAGGACATGGATGAACTGGGTATGGACTTAGTCTACGATGTAGCACATAATGTGGCAAAGCTCGAGGAACATAGAATTGACAACAAAAAGCAAGAGGTGTATGTGCACAGGAAAGGTGCTACCCGCGCGTTCCCTCCGGGTCATTCCGATATCCCTGCGCTGTATAAAGATGTGGGGCAGCCAGTGCTCATCCCGGGCAGTATGGGCACTGCTTCATACGTACTGCATGGCACAAATGATGCAATGGATATAAGTTTTGGCAGTGCGTGTCACGGTGCCGGCAGGGTTATGAGCAGAGCTCATGCCAAGCACGAGTTCAGAGGAGAACAAATACAGAAAGAGCTCAGCGAAATGGGCATATCTGTCCGTGCCACACAACCTGCACTAATCGCTGAAGAAGCTCCTGAGGTCTACAAATCCAGCAGTGATGTGGTGGATGTTGTCCATAATCTGGGCATAGCAAGGAAAGTTGCACGCTTGATGCCTATTGGGGTTGTAAAAGGGTGAATTCCGCTCTATACATCTTATTTTTTGAAAACAGGAATAAAGAAAACATTTGTGGCAGTTAACCATCAGAAAAAAGAGGAAACGGGCACATTGTTTGAGGGGATGAATGGTTTGCTTGGTTACAGTTACGTTTTTCGGGTTATACAGCTTACAAGCATTTTTCCCGTTTCCTCAACTACTAATAAGTCATTATTATATTTAAATCTGTTTGATGCTAATTATATATTATAATTCATAAAATTGATGTTCATATCTTTAATTTAAAATGACCGCTATACATTTAAAAGGAACCTGTAATTTAGCTGCTATGCAAGATGCAGATAAGAATCTGAGAAAAGTTAGGAGCATAGCCGATCATCAGTTTGGAAAGGGATGTGGTGAAGCCCTTTTTCCGGAAGGTGTAACTTTTCTGCTGTCCAGGACCAACCGTGTCAGGCAAATAATAAACAACGGTCAACGCATTGCCACGGTCAGGGCAAAGGATGGTATGCTCACCCTGAGCATTGCCGGAGCTCAGGTGATACACAATGTCCTTCCTTCGCCTTCCTATAGGGTGATAGTGTGTGATGACGCAGTTCCCTTTGTATCGAAAGGCAAGACCGTTTTCGCGAAACATGTCATTAGCTTGGACAAAGAACTTAGAGCCGGAGAAGAAGTCCTTGTTGTCGATGCTTCTGATAAGCTCCTTGCCACTGGTCAGCTTTTACTTTCCCCGGATGAAGCTCTATCCATAGGCAGAGGGCCAGCTGTTGATGTGCGCAATGGTATAGACCAAGAGAAAGACACATAATAATTAATAATATATACATGCCATTTTATACCATGTGTGCTGTAACCGTAGCTACAATTCACCATTTACGGAAGTGATATCATAGCCGAAGAAACTCTCCTTAAGACCTTTGTGGTCCCCGACAACACAAAAATGGAAGAGCACACTATTGTCGTGGAAGGTGATGTGATAGTAGGTAATCATTCAGATATCAAGTACGGTATTCACGCAAATTCTGCCATTCTGGGTGAACGCGTGGAACTTGCTGGTGATCTTGTATGCAAGTCTGATGTACGTATAGACATCTGGTCCCGGATAGGTGGAAATGTCAAGACAGGTGAGGACGCCTATTTGGGAGAATTTGTCAACATAGATGGTAAACTGATTGTCAAAGGTGACCTAGATATCGGTAATGATGTTAAGATCAACGGAGGCTTTGAAGCAAAGGGCTGGATAGTCATACGTAACCCTGTACCTGTCATTGTGTATCTTTTCCTATACATAAGTGAACTTCTGCGTCTTGGTAAGGATGAAGAGGTGGAAAAAGCACTGAATGAACTTTTTGATGATACTGTAGAGGTTATGGTTCCCGCTGCTATGATAATTCCAAACGGCTCAAGTATATCTATCGACTCTATCCGCGTACCTTCTCATGCAGTTATAGGGAACGGCTGCAGGCTTGTAGGAAATATCCGTTCCACTTCATTGGAGATGGGTAGTGATAATACTCTATACGGGAGTATAAGGACAATAGATGACATCCATCTTGGAAAGAACAATTCCATTCATGGGAATATTGTTTCCAGGGGAATGGTGAGGATCTCTGAAGGTTCCCATGTGTTGGGCGAGATCAATGCGCGCACCGTCAGGATACATGAATCTGCAAGGGTTGATGGTGTAATGAGAGCTTCTGAAGGTGTTGTCTTTGAAAGGGAAGAAAATACTGAGTTAAGTGACAGTCAACTGATGCAGCTTGATGTTTGAATTATATAATAATATTAGGTATCTCCAATATCAGGTAAGATCATGAAAAGTATGGATGCTTTCATATGAATGCAAATTTTCTTATTGCAATGGATGTTCTGATGCGTGGTCTCACCGTAGTTCTTGCATTGCTTGTTTGCTATGAGTTGAACAATTACAGTGCAGATGTTGTGCGTTCACGCCTTTTTGTATCCTACAACAAGCTTAAGTTCAGTTTCTACTTTCTATCCCTGAGTCTATTGTTCTTTTTCTTTGAACCTTTGCTATCACCATTTCCGATTTCGGAAGAAACTGGCTACAGGTATACTTTTGCAATGTTCTTCTTCCAGGCATCTCTTGTGTTCCTGTTACACAATATCTATATCTCATTGAAACCACCACGCAAGATCCTTTAAGCATCGTCAAGTCTTTATATATTCCAAATATACCTAACTGCCTTGTAATTAACAGAGGTGTGTTCCATGTCTTCCATAAATTACGAAAGCATCGCACAGAAAGATGCAGCGCATGTCATGCAGACATATGGGCGCCAGCCGCTCGCACTTGTCAGTGGGAAAGGTGCAGTTGTCTGTGATGTCAATGGTGTGGAGTACATAGACTGCGTTGCAGGTATCGCAGTCAATAATGTAGGGCACTGTCATCCAAGGGTAGTGGAAGCCATAAAGTCCCAGGCAGAGAAGCTCATACATGTTTCAAATCTTTATTATACGGAGGTCCAGGCCGATCTTGCCGAGGAACTGGTGAAGTTAACAGGTATGGAACGCGCCTTCTTCTGCAATTCCGGAGCAGAGGCAGTGGAAGCTGCAATGAAACTGGCTCGTGTCACTACAGGAAAAACAGACTTCATAGCTGCAGAAAGGTCTTTTCATGGGCGTACCATGGGTTCACTTTCAGTAACTTACAAGGAGATGTACAGGGCTCCATTCAGGCCTCTGGTGCAGGAAGAGATCTTTGTGCCATACGATAATGCTGATGCCATGGCAGAAGCTATCACAGAGAAAACCGCTGCTATCATCATTGAGCCTATTCAGGGAGAAGGTGGCATTCATGTGCCTTCTGATGGTTATCTGCAGGAAGTGCGCCGCATATGCGATGAACATGGCATACTGCTGATCTTTGATGAGGTGCAGACGGGTTTTGGCAGGACCGGTAAATGGTTCTGCAAGGACCACTTCGGTATCCAGCCGGATATAATGTGCATGGCGAAAGCCATGGGTGGCGGTTTCCCCATGGGGGGAATTGTTGCAAAAAAAGGCATAGCTTTCAGTAAGGGTCAGCATGCCTCTACTTTCGGCGGAAATCCCCTTGCATGTGCTGCAGCTCTGGGTTCCATCGCAGCAATTAAAGAAGATGGTCTGCTGGAGCGTACCACTGAACTTGGCAAGTATTTCATGGATAAGCTCACGCAAGCCGATATTCCTGGCTTCAAAGAGGTTCGTGGCCGAGGTCTTATGATCGGTCTGGAACTGGAGCGTAACTGCACTGAAATAGTGGACCATGCAAGGAAGCATGGAGTGCTGCTTAACAGTACTTCTGAAACTGTCATACGTCTGGCTCCACCTCTTGTTATTAACAAAGACCAGATCGATAGGGTGGTAGAGGTAATTGAGCAGGCTTGAACTCATCGATGAGAACATTCGGACTATTCCCGAATATGTACCGGGCAGGTCCATAGAGGACACAGCAAAAAAATATGACCTTGATCCGGCTTCCATCATAAAATTGGGCTCCAACGAGAACCCATTAGGTCCTTCTCCAAAAGCGGTTGAGGCAATTTTGGAAAACGCAGGAAAGGTCCATCTCTATCCTTCAGCGGATGCAGGTGAACTTGTGGAATCTCTGAGCAGGTACCTTTCTCTCCCTGTTTCCAATATATGTGCCGCAGGCCCAGGCATGGATGGACTGCTGGATAACCTGATGCGGCTTATCATTCAGGAAGGTGATGAGGTTATACTTCCAATACCCACTTTCTCCTATTATGAAATAGCTGCCCGTGCAAACGGAGCTTCTGTTATATGTGTTGAAAGGAAAGAAGATTTCTCTGTAGATATTGATGCTATTAGAAAAGCAGTGTCTTCCAGAACAAAAGTGATCTTCCTCTGTTCTCCTAACAACCCTTCAGGTAACATGGTAGCAGAATCTGACGTAAGGATGCTTTTGGAATCCTTCCGCGGATTGGTGTTCGTAGATGAAGCTTACGTGGAATTTGCCGAACACAGCGTCACAAACCTTGTAATGGAATATGATAACCTGGTTGTAGGCAGGACGTTCTCTAAAATATTTGGCCTTGCTGGCTTACGTCTAGGTTATGGTGTAATGCCTGCCTGGCTTAAGAAAGAATATATGAAGACCGCAACGCCCTTCAACGTCAGTCTCCCTGCATTGAAAGCCGGTGTAGCCGCTATCACTGACAAACAACATATTGAAAAGAGCATTGCAATGGTCAGAGAGGGACGCAAATACTTGCAGGAACAAATACCCTTTAAGGTATATGATTCCACGGCCAATTTCGTACTTGTGGATGTTTCTCCCCGCAGTGCCAGTGAGGTATGTGAATCCCTCCTTAAAAAAGGTATAATTGTCAGGGATTGCCGTTCTTTCAGGGGTGCTGGCAACTCTCTGATAAGGGTCACTGTAGGCACACAAGAGCAAAATACGCGTGTAGTAGAAGCATTCAGGTCAGCATAAATTATCCGATGTCATCGGATATTTGATATTTCTTCGATCTTCATTAAGGGATAATCCAGATACTTGTCGTATTTAAGAGAAGCCTTTACCATTATATCTTTATATTTCATGTACAGAGTGACATCCAGCATACGCCCTTCCAGTTCGCAGTATCCGAATTCACTATTCAGTCTGGCACTTATCATGTCCCTATCGATCCTAACTGTTATGTTCTCTACAAAGGGTTGAACAGATATGCTCTGAGCTATTGCTTTTTCCAGACTGTCTACTGTCCCCATGTTCACAGGTGAACCACTAAATTGATGATATAGTGCTCCAAGCTTGATCCCAGCTTCAAATAGGGCATTATCTCTTTCAGTTATGCTGTTTATTGTGCTCATGAATGTCTTTCCCCATGTTCCTTATAAAGATTGGAGAGATGATGTAAAGCATCATAGCCAGCACTAAAGGAACTGTGGCTATACTTGTAAATGCTGGGTCAAGGAAATACGATACTATGGATATGGCAAATATAAGAGTTAATGGCAGGGTTTTCTTTTTGCTTCTGATCTTCATGTAGGGTATACTGCTCACCATCAACATCCCCAGTATTATGCAACCTGCTGCCACAGCAATTGACTGTAGATGTCCCTCATCCACCAGTATTATTGCGGCAACTGTTATTCCACCTGCTGTTATAGGCAAGCCTTTGAAAAAAGCACTGTCAGGTTTAGATATGTTAAACCTTGCAAGCCGCAGGATACCGCAGATCAGATAAAAGCAGACAGCTACAAATGTAACAAATTCGCTTATATATGTGGTTATTATAATTGCGGGTGCCACGCCAAATGAGATCACATCTGCAAGCGAATCAAGCGACCCCCCAATATCGCTTCCTCCTATATACCTAGCCATGCTCCCGTCCAGACCGTCTGCAATTGCAGCTAAGAGGATCAATGTACACGATAGTTGCACCATTCCGTACTGTATTGCAACTATCGCTCCAAAGCCACACAATGCATTGAGCAGAGTGATCAGATCAGGCAATTTCAGAGTACTAAATATGTCATTCACTCCTTCTGTTTTAATCTGGCTATGGTTGTTCGGCCGGCATATACCTTGTCACCTTTATTGCATTCGATCACAAAGCTCTCTGGAACTGTTACGTCCACCCTGGAGCCGAAACGGATCATCCCTATACGTTGCCCCCTTTCCATAAAGTCTCCTTCCTTTATGTAAGGCACTATTCTTCTGGTAATAGTGCCTGCTATCTGGACAACTTCTATTTTCCCATATTCTGTATCCATGTATATGTGTTGTCTCTCATTTCGGTGAGAGTCCTTACAAAAGGCAGGTATATATCCACCTTTCTTATACTCGAGTGAAGTGACCTTTCCTTTTAAAGGCGCCCTGTTCACATGAACATTCTGAAAGTTCATAAAGATACAAAGTTTTCTGTTCCTTATATCTACTATCCTGCCGTCGGCTGGGGAAAGCATGCATTCGTTACCCTCCGCAGGATACCGTTCAGGATCACGGAAGAATATAAACAAGAATGCCAGTACCAAAATTCCTATTGTCAATACTGTCTTTGCATATGAATGTGCTGTGAAATAGGTCACTAATACAAAACAAAATGTGATCCCAAAAGTAGTCAGTATCCAGGGAATTGAACCTTTGGCAAGCATTTAATGATTTCCCTACACTTTCTTCCTTAATTTATTGATTTGTTCGGTGGTCATGTTCCAAAGGCCATCAATGAGTTCCAGGATCTCAGGTAGTATACGCATTACCATGTATGCGATCACGAACAGAGCTACTCCTGACCCAGCCTTTGCTATCATATGGTGAGCGATCTCAAAGCTATTTGGTCCAAACCACATTTCACCATATGCGACCACTACAAATACATCTCTTAATATATTAAGTATATAGATGACGGGCACTGATACCATGAACGCGGATAGCAGTTTTTTCATCGGTGCGTTCACAGAAGCTATCAGCCCCATAAAAAGGGCAATGCTTTCAATGGCAGTGCATCCCAGGATTATCTCCACGGTGTGGCCGTTATATGTTATCATGTTACCCGCCCTATAAGCCGAGAAGCCTAGCATGTTCAGTGTCCACATTATATTGTTTGTTACCATGCCGATCAGCCATTCTTTCAGGGCTGATATCTCTGCAAAAGGAAAATAGAACACTGATCCGATAGCAATGGCATTAGTGGCCATATATGTGATGTCGATCTCACCTTCCATAGGTGTGTATCTATTCGTATATTGCAGATACATTGTGCGTGCTATGAGCAAGCAAAATATGCTCATTGCTATGGTAAGCGCCACGTTCACATAGTCATCTATGGCAATATAATGGAACGGCTGCTGCAGCCAGTGAATTGAGAATACGGTCCATCCTCCTGCTCCTATTACTCTTTTATATCTATTTTTTCCAGACAGGATTGCACTGAGAAGCATCAATGAGATGGATATCCATAGTATGATAAGCATTAATAGCACCTGTAATTGTATGGACTTATATACTTGTCAGCCATAATAAACTTGTTGTCATATGAAACCGGTAACTCCTCTTTTAACTGTAGATGCAATAATTATAAATGGTTCAAATATCGTACTTGTCAGGCGGCAAAACGACCCTTTTAAGGGCATGTTCGCCCTTCCCGGTGGATTCGTAGAGGTAGGAGAAACTACTGAAGAGGCAGTAGTGCGTGAGGCTTTGGAAGAGACCGGCTTATCGATAGAAATAGTTAAGTTGATTGGAGTCTATTCAGAACCTTTGCGTGATCCAAGAGGGCATACAGTGTCTATATGTTATCTCGCAAAGGGAACAGGTATCCCCAAAGCAGGTTCTGATGCGGCAGATGTCGCGCTTTTCACAATAGATGGCATACCCAAACTGGCTTTCGATCACAATAAAATAATAGATCAGGCAAGAGTTGATATAAATGGAGTTCTGTCCCAAATGTAAGTCGATGATGTTCCCGGTTCAGGGTTCTTTCGTATGTAAAAAGTGCGGCCATGTGAAGGGTGCTGAAGGGGTTTCTGATGACCTCGTCTCAAAATCCCAGCGTAAGGACCGTGAAGTCACTGTTCTTGAAGAGAATTTCGACCAGGGTCTTCCCACCACATCTTCCAGATGTCCTGAATGCGGACACAATGTTGCATATTGGTGGCTCAGGCAGCTCAGATCGGCGGATGAGTCTGAAACACGTTTCTTCAAATGCACCAAATGCAACGCCACATGGAGAGAATACGACTGAGTTATCCTCAATCCCCATTTATATGAGTATTTATACAGGAAACTTTTATTACTTAAAGGATATAATGAAGTGGTTATTCAGACACCGGATGGAGAATTGATATGTTCAAGGCAACGATTGACGCGGATATTTTAAAAAGTTCCATAGAAACGCTTTCTGTACTCGTGGATGAGGCTCGATTCAGGATATCCACAGAGGGACTCTCTGTAAGAGCAGTGGATCCGGCAAACGTGGCCATGGTAAGCTTTGAGCTTGCAGCAAGTGCCTTTAATGATTTTGCTGCCGACGACTGTGAGATCGGCATGGACCTTACCAAGGTCAATGATATTTTTGGGGTAGCAGAAAAGAACGAAAAGGCTACTCTGGAGCTGGATGAGCTGTCCCAGAAAATGTCCATACACATTGGTGGCTTTTCTTATACTCTTTCGTTACTGGATCCTTCCACTATCCGTGCAGAACCGCGCATACCACAGCTTGAGTTGCCTGCTGAAGTTGTGCTCAATGGCAAGGAACTTCAGAAAGCTGTCAAAGCAGCAGAGAAGATCAGTGATCACATGTCCCTTGGTGTGGATGGGGATATCTTCTACATGGAGGCTGAAGGAGATACTGATAAGGTCCGTCTGGAAATGCCCCGCGACCAGTTGATAGATCTGAGGTCCGGAGAGGCCCGTTCTCTGTTCTCTCTGGATTATCTCTCGGACATTGTCAAACCAGCCTCTAGATCAAATGAGGTCACTCTTGAGCTGGGGAAGGATTATCCTATCAAGATAGGTTTCACTATTGCCGAAGGTGCAGGCAAGATAAGCTACCTGCTTGCCCCAAGGATAGAATCAGACTGATCTATGGAAGAAAAGGATCTTGCTCTTTATCCCTTTATTACGGAAGCTTCAGCATACGTATCAGATCTAGGTTTCAGCCTTGAACGGCTGATCACCTCTCGAGCCATGGATTCTGCCCGTTCCCGTGGGGTTGAAAGAGTACTTCAGGCCTTGAAAGGTGACATTACCAAGCCCCAGCTTTTAGCTTCGGATGACCGCAAGATCCTCATAGAACTGCTTTCATATCCCTTTTCAAGGATCCTGGTATCCTGTATAGATGATAATTTTCTTATACGCAGGTATGCACTTGCAGAAGCAGTTTCCTGTTATGAGCTTCTGCATTCAGAACCATATGAGTTCATATGTTCAATAGCATCTGATTTTCATGTTGATGTTCTTTTTTCTGACCATCAGTTCGATATCCATTTCACCGATTATATCCGGCTTGCAAGTTCCATGAAAGCATTGGAGTGGAAACTTGTTAACCGCAAGATACAGAAAGGTCATGTTTATATCTCAAAGGAAGAACTTGCAAGGTTGCTTCAGGAGGCCATACGTGACCGGATCCAGAGTTCTCTTCCTCTGGATGTACCTGAAGATATTTGTCAGATGTGTGTTCCATACATTTCTCCGATCCAGACTGAACTGCAGCAGATGAAGGAAACATTTGGTTCCGGGGATTTTGGTGCGGTGGAGAGTAATATGTTCCCTCCCTGCATGGCGCATGCCATAGCCAATGTAAGAGCCGGGGTGAATCTGGCTCATTCCATGCGTTTTGCCCTTACTTCGTTCCTGCGTAACGTGGGCATGTCAGTAGATGATATAGTTGCTATGTTCAACGTATCTCCTGATTTCGATATGGAGAAAACGAGATATCAGATAGAACATATCTCGGGCTCATCAGGCACAGAATACAAGCCTCCTTCCTGTTCCACCATGCGCACTTATGGCAATTGCTACGGTGCAGATGAGCTATGCAGCAGGATAAAACACCCTCTTAACTACTATAGGCGCAAGACATGGTTTAAACATAAGAATGAAGTTTCTCAGCAACATCTATTTTCAGGAAAAGATAGCGAATAGAATATACTTCTTAAGTTATTTCCTAACATTTATATGATTTAAATCGTATCATAAAGTAAGGCAAATATCTCAGCTGAGATCAGGAGGGAGAATATGGGCTTATTCAATCGTATGAGCACAGTTATCAAAGCCAAAATGAATAAAATTGCAGATAAGATGGAGGATCCCCGGGAGACTCTTGATTATTCTTATGAAAAACAGCTTGAGCTTCTACAAAATGTAAAGAGAGGTGTGGCTGAGGTCACAACATCGAAGAAACGTCTGGAGTTACAGAAAGCAAAGCTTCAGCAAAGCATAGACAAGCTGGACCAGCAGGCAAGGGACGCTGTCAAAGCCGACAGGGAAGACCTTGCAAGACTTGCCCTTGAGCGCAAGGCAGCACTTGTGACACAGGTTCAGGGGCTTGACCAGCAGATAGCGGAGTTAGACCAGGAACAGCAGAAGCTTGTAGCTGCAGAGAAGCGTCTGTCCACAAAGGTCGAGATCTTCAGGACAAAGAAGGAAACCATCAAGGCACAGTATTCCTCTGCGGAAGCGCAGGTCAAGATCAACGAATCTATTTCAGGGATCAGCGAGGAAATGGCCGATGTGGGTCTTGCCATGGAGAGGGCCGAGAACAAGACCGAACAGATGAAAGCACGTTCTGCAGCCCTAGATGAGCTCATTGAACAGGGCACGCTGGAAGATGTGACCGGCAGGCATGATGACATAGACCGTGAACTTGCAAAGCTAAGTTCCCAGAGCACTGTCGATGCGGAGCTTGCAAAACTCAAGCAGGAGGCAGGCAAATGATCATACGGATAATGGGACTGGGGCAATATAAGGTGCCCAGCAGCCTTTTTGATGAGCTGAACGCTATTGATAACCGCATAGTTGATCATGTGACCAAAGGTGATGAGAAAGCTTATAACCAAGATCTGGCAGCTCTTATCTCAAAGATCAAGCATAATGGAAAGGTTCTGGGTGCCGAAGAGATCGTTGAATCAGATGTCATAGTGCCTCCTGAGGATATGACCTTTGAAGAAGCAAAGGATGTGTTCACAGGCAGTGGTATCTTTGAGGACTGAAAAATTTAGTGAAGTTAAAATATACTAAAATGGTATTCCCCACAAGGGATACCATTTCTCTACGTCCTTTTGTATGGGCAGTTCTCTTTCCATCAGGGACTTTAGCCTGAATTCCGTGGCATTGTCCCTATCTTTGTTCCCTTTCGGTACGAAGGGATAAAAATTATCCTGCTTGAAATTATATATCCAGTATACGGTGCTGTTTCCCTGGAACTTATAGATGGCACATAGCAACTGTTCACCGAAACCATGCTCTATCATCGTCTGGCTCACAAGATGTATGTTAGTGACAATGTCCTCAAAATCAGGGTCTTCCAGGATGGCCCATAAAAAGTTGTATTCATCCTTTTTGAGCCTGTACGATGTTCCGGTTTCCTGACAACTGTATCTTAAGAGATCCTCTATCTCTGTGCGGGCTGTTTCGTAGTGGGATGATTCAATAGGCTTGAAACATATTCCTGCCACAGTGGAGGGCTTAATGCCCAGATTTGTTTCAAGGGTGATGCTTGCCGTGGAAATGGCAAACAATCTGTCAGTTTTTGCTTTTGGGAGCTTGCTCCTTCCAAGTATCGTGTCAAGAAATCCCATCAGAACTCCAGCTCCCTTTCTAATTTCTCAAGTGCTGCTAAGCGCTTTTCTGTGGAAGGGTGTGTGGATAGGAGCTGCATGATGGAAGAGCCGGATATTGCAGGGATGATGAAAAAGGCGTTCATGCCTTCAACTTTCCTTAAGTCCTCAGATGGCACTCTCTGCATGGTACCGCTTATCTTCATAAGAGCGGATGCGAGCTTTGATGGCTTCCCGGTTATAATTGCAGCACCCCTGTCCGCAGAGAATTCCCTGTACCTTGAAAGGGCGCGTATGAGAAGGAAGCTTATCACCCACACGATCAAGGAAACTATCCACACTACTATAAGTCCTCCATTTCCTTCTCGCCTGTTGCCGCCTCCACCAAAGTACAGGGCGTATCTTACGATGAAGAAAGCAACAGTGGATAGGAAGCTGGCTATGGTCAGTACGGTCATGTCCCTGTTCTTTATGTGGGTCAGTTCATGTCCCAGCACAGCTTCAAGCTCTTCACGGTCAAGGCTTCGCATAAGTCCTGTAGTAACAGCAACAACTGCGTTCTTTTTGTTCCTGCCGGTAGCAAAAGCGTTAGGCATCATAGTATTCATGATAGCTATTCTCGGCACCGGGATATCTGCGATCGCACACAGCCTTGTGATGATCTCGTGCAGTTCAGGCTCCTCGCTTGCAGATACAATTCTGGCTCCCGATGTCCACAATACCATCTTGTCAGAATAGTAGTACTGTACGAACATCATTACTCCTGCGAACAGGAGTATGAACATGGAATCTGCCCCACTAGCAGCCAGGAATACCAGGAAGAGCAGATACACAGCTCCCAGCAAGAACATGGTAAAGAGCATCCTGCTCTCCAATCCTATATCATGTTTCCATTTTCTCATGGAATATACCTCTTTGGAATCATGTGTGATTCAATCTCTTGGATGTTGTCATCTGCATATATCAACTGCGCTTATATTCCCTGCACATGTCCACAAAAGCCTTTACAGGGAAGCTCACAGGATGGGCGTGCTGGTAACATGCCAGAGAATTGTGCTCCACAATGCCATCCCATCCGTCTTTAATTCCTTTGCCGCGTTTCATCTCAAATGTAAGCCGGGCATCATTGTCGCAATAGGTAGCCGAATAATGGAACTCATGTCCCCGCACTGGTCCTTTTATGAACGCTCCGTGTGCATAGCCTTCAGTATATCCCAGGGCCTGGAGCTTCTTTGTAAGCACTGTACGTGCCGGGAAGAGGTCAGCCATCTTATAGGTAATGTCATCGATCTCATATGAGGTGGAAAGATACTGCAATCCTCCGCATTCCCCGTATATGGGCATCCCATCTGCTGAAAGGTCCTTTAAGGCTTTAGTAGTTGCAGAAGCTTCAAGTTCGCAAGGATAGAGTTCAGGATAACCTCCGCCAAAGTACATGCCGTCTACATCTGGTAATTCTCCTGCCATGGGACTGAAGAACACAACTTCCGCACCGTTTCTCCTGAACTCATCGAACATGTCAGCATAATAGAAGCAGAATGCTTTATCCATAGCCACTCCTATTTTCAGATCCGTTTCTGGTATTTCTTTTTCCTCGTAGGCATACGTATTAGGTTCCCTGGACAGCCCTATAATGGCATCCAGATCCACATTCTCTTCTATGAACCCTGCAAGCTCACTGGTATCGAACTCACATTCAAAGGCCATGTGTAGTCCCAGATGCCGGGAAGGCACGCTTATATCCTTGTTACGCGGAAGTGCTCCCACAATGGGTATGTCAGGAATGCAATCCCGGATCATTTTTGCATGTCTTGGACTTCCTACCTTGTTCAGGATCACACCAGCAACTTCCACGCCCGGATCAAACTCTGCATAACCTTTTACAATAGCTGCGGCACTACGTGACATCCCATGCACGTTTACCACCAGGATCACGGGTACATCAAGGGATTTAGCTACATGTGCAGAACTGGCAACCTCAGTGGAATCCATGCCGTCAAAAAGTCCCATCACACCTTCGATGACCGAGATATCTGAACCGCCGGAAGTACGGGCAACTTCCCTTTTAACACCTTCCACTTCCATCATGAAGGTATCCAGGTTACGGGATGCTCTTTTACAGATAGCTGTATGGTAGGATGGGTCGATATAGTCCGGGCCGACCTTATAGGGCTGGACCTGCATGCCTCTTTTGACCAGTGCAGCCATTAGTCCCATAGAGGCCGTGGTTTTTCCAACACCGCTGTTCGTTCCCGCTATCAGTACCGCTTTTGTCATGTGTTTTACTGTGTATGTAACGTATATATATCATTATGTCCGTTTAAAACGCTCAAAGGCTTTTAAAAGGGATATATGCATTTATGAACGCTCCACACAAAACGGAATTCCTCACGGACTCTTATGGGCGTACCATAAAGAGCCTGAGGATGTCTGTTACTGACAGATGCAATCTGAACTGTATCTATTGCCATAACGAAGGTAGTACAGGCACTACAGGGGAGATGTCAGTGGAGACTATTTCCAATATAGTACACGTTGCTGCTGATTTTGGGGTCAACAGGCTCAAAATATCAGGTGGAGAGCCACTGTTGCGTAAAGATCTGGAGGACATACTTGTTTCATTACCTCCTCTTAAGGATGTGTCTATGACGACAAATGGTGTTCTGCTCCAGGAGCGTGCACTATCTCTGAAGAATGCAGGTCTTGACAGGGTGAACATAAGTCTCGATTCATTGAATGAGGGCAGCTATAGGCATATAACCAAGTGTAAGGATGGTGTGTTCAGGAAGGTTATAGGGGGCATCCATGCTGCAGTGGATGTCGGTCTTACGCCAGTGAAACTGAACATGGTCCTGCTTAAAGATGTCAATGAATCTGAGGTCGAGGCTATGCTTTCCTTTGTAAGGGGATTCCAAGGGGAAGTGATATTGCAGCTTATCCAGCTTATGGATTTCAGGGATGTGGCCTGTTACCATGCAGATGTGGACGAGATCGAAAAAGAACTTGAACTGAAGGCAGGATGTGTCCAGGTAAGAGAATTGCATCACAGAAAAAAATATCTTATCGATGGTGCTGAAGTTGAATTCGTCAGACCCGTGGATAACACCGAGTTCTGTGCCAACTGCAACAGGCTGCGTGTAACGTCGGATGGAAAACTTCGTCCTTGCCTGCTTGTAAATGATGGTCTTGTGGATGTATCTCATGCCTCTGTGAAGGAGATGCCCGATCTTTTCAGGCTTGCCATAAGTAGAAGGATCCCATATTACAGAAAACAAAAGGAGATATGATCATGGAAGTGAAATTAACAGTTGATGGAAAGGATATAGAGATCAATAACTTTGTACAGAAGATCCTTGCAGGTGCCGTGACCGGTGCAGTCGGCACATTGAAAGATGTGGGGGACGACTGTAATGAGATAGTGTTGAAAATAAAAAGATAGGCCTGCTCAGAGCAGGTGTTCTATTTCTGAAAAGTCAATGGGTGAAGTGGAATCCAGGGATATGGGAGTTACAGACACATGTCCTTTCTGCGAAACGGCATGTACATCGGTACCTTTTTCCTCTTCCATTATCAGATCTCCTGCTATCCAATAATAGGGCTTGCCTCTGGGGTCATGTCTTTCTTCCACAGCTGTTCTGAATACCTTTCTGGCAAGTCGCGTAATCTCTATTTCAGTATTATCTTCTACCTGATGAGGGATGTTTACATTTAGCATGTCTACATGCTCAGGCAATCCGAATTTTATTACATTTTTTGCTATTCTGTTCACGATCTTTACTGCTACTTCAAAATCGTGGTCATATTCCCAGTTATCATCGAATTTATCCTTTTCTTCCTTCGCCTGTATCGAAACCGCAATTGCAGGTATCCCATAACTGGCTCCCTCAAGGGCAGCACCTATAGTTCCGGATGTGGTGATCGTATCGGTGCTGATGTTCTCGCCAATATTGAATCCTGATAAAATGAGATCGGGCATTTCTTTCATCACAGCGAATATTCCAAGTATTACTGCATCAGTGGGGGTCCCGCCAACGGCATACACATTCATCTCATTGATCGTGGCCTGATTTATCCTCAAAGGCTCAAAAATGGAGATCGATCTTCCCACTCCACTCTGCTGCATGGAAGGTGCACATACAGTCACTTCTCCTATATCCTGTACACTTCGGTATGCTGCGCGGATACCTGCAGAGTATACACCATCATCGTTCGTAAGCAATATCTTTGGCATAGGTCCATCTTTGTCAGACCTTGCCTTAAAATTAATCCATGGGAACTGGCAAAAACAGTTTGCTTTAGTAAAAGGTGTTCAGATCATGCGCTTCACACATTTACATACATTCTTCGATGTCCTCTTTCAGGTTCCTGGTCCTCTTCCTTTTCCTGCATCTGGGCCATCATTTTTACTTCTTCAAGAACTTCTATCTCATCACGCATCTCTTCCAGCCTGCCGATGATGGCTTCTATTTCCTGGTTTTGTTCAGTGGGGATCTTTGGGTTATTACTTATGATCTCCAGCAGCAGTGATGCATCGTCAAGCACCTGGGCAATAATGGTCCTGTCCATATATTCTTTAGCTTTCCTGTTCTCCCCATATGTCAGGCTCCCATTGAACTCACTTAGCTGCTCTTCAAAAAGCCCAATATCATAGTGTGCAGACTTAAAAAGTTTTTTGACGTAGTCTTCCCGATAAACCTGTTTGGCGTTTTTAAGTACACGGGTAAATTTTCTATAATCCATTTTTTCACATCGCAGATCAGAAGGTATTTGCAGTGATGTGTCAACATCATTTGCCAATGCGATTTATTCATTGGCTTTTTATGAGTACCTTTATTCAGACCAGTCTTCTTCCATGACGGTTTTAGTTCTTATGGGTTCTATGCTCTTTGGTGTGCATACGGTTTCAACGAACTGTCCACCGTTGACCTGATAGGAGAAATCCACTTCAGAACCATAATTCTCTTCTTCATCTGGAATAATGCAGTCACACAGGTAGATATGTAAACTTCCGTCGCCATCCATAAATACGGAAGGTCTTACGCCGGCATTGTCATATTCTTCAACTATCCCTCTAAAAACCAGTGACATGTATCTCTTTGCTTCCATCGGCCATCACTACACTGAGATACATGTGTTCACGCATTTAAGTATGATGGCCTTATTTTGCATATTATGTTCATGATTCTCTCTTATATGTTCAAAAATAAGCTACTGATCACTATTTTTGCAGTGGTCCGACTTGTTTCACATACGATCTTTCAGTCCTACATATAGATATCCATAAGAAATGTTTTTAAGCCTTGAAAGATAGGTGATATGGTAAAAACGCGTTTCAATTATCAGATGGTATTATTATGCTTGAAGATGAATATCAGCTTGATTTTTTCAAGGATAACGGTTTTGTCAGGAAACAGTGTCCTAAATGTGGCAAGTTCTTCTGGACCCGGGACCTTGAAAGGGCCACATGTGGTGATGCACCTTGTGACCCTTATTCTTTTATAGGCAACCCTGTGTTCAAAAAGAGTTTCGATCTGGCAGAAATGAGGGAATATTACCTGAATTTCTTTGAGGAAAGAGATCATACCAGAATGAGCAGATATCCTGTGGTGGCTCGCTGGAGGGATGATATATACCTTACAATCGCATCTATTGCTGATTTCCAGCCATTCGTTACATCCGGTGAGGTTGCTCCTCCATATAATCCTCTTACTATATCTCAGCCATGTATCAGGCTTTCTGATCTGGATGCGGTAGGCAGGAGTGGCCGTCATCTTACAACCTTCGAGATGATGGCTCATCATGCATTCAACAAGCCGAATGCTGAAATATATTGGAAGGACAGGACAGTGGGACTTTGTGATGAACTGTTGAATTCTCTGGGAGTGGACCCCATGGCAGTTACTTATAAGGAAGAGCCGTGGGCAGGAGGTGGAAATGCTGGCCCATGTGTGGAAACTCTTGTAGGCGGGCTGGAAGTTGCCACCCTTGTGTTCATGGATCTGGAACAGGTAAAAGATGGTCCCATCGAAATAAAAGGTGAGATGTACCGCAAGATGGACAATTATATTGTGGACACAGGCTATGGTCTTGAACGTTTCGTCTGGGCCTCTAAAGGCTCTCCCACTATCTATGATGCTGTTTTCCCCAATATCGTAAAAGAACTCATGAACCTCGCTGGTATAGAACATGAGCTTGAGAACCCTGAATATGCCAATATACTTGCCCAGAATGCAAGGCTTGCAGGGCTTATGGATGTAAGTGAAAAAGCAAACCTGATGGAACTACGCAGGCAAGTGGCTTCCAGTATAGGGACCACGGCTGAAAAGCTTGCAGCCATAATGGAACCCGTGGAAACCGTATATGCTATCACTGACCACAGCAGATGCCTTACTTTTATGCTTGGCGATGGTATAATCCCTTCCAATGTAAAGGCAGGGTACCTGGCTAGACTGGTGCTTAGAAGAACACTTCGTATGATGAAGGATCTCAATATTGCTATCCCTCTCAGTGAGATCGTGCAAATGCATATCAAGAACCTGCCGGAATATCCGGAATTCGCTGAAAGGTTCGAGGTGATAGAAGATATCCTTCATCATGAGGAGATCAAGTTCCAGGAAACCTTGGAGCGTGGCAGGAGAATGATCAGTAAGTCTGCCAAGCACTACAGGCAGACCGGGGAGAAAATGCCTCTGGAGAAGATCATCGAGATGTATGATACCCATGGCATCCCACCTGAAATATCAAAAGATGTCGCTTCAGAAGAAGGTGTCACAGTAGACCTTCCGGATAATTTCTATTCCCTTGTGGCAGGAAGACATAGCAAGGCAGAGGAGAAAGAAGAAAAGGTATTCCCTTATGCTGAACGCATCTCCCGTCTTCCTCCTACCAAGAAGTTATTCTATGATGAACCCAACAGGATGGATTTCGAGGCTGTTGTCCTTGATCTTTTCGACAATTATATTGTATGTGACAGCACTCTTTTCTATCCTGAGGGCGGTGGGCAGCCTGCAGATCACGGTACCTTTGTACTTGAAGATGTGGTGCTGAACGTAGTTGATGTCCAGATCGTAAAAGGTGTGGTAGTTCACCGGATAGACGCTATGGAGAATGAACTGCATCTGCGCAAGGGTGATTTTGTGACAGGCCATGTTAATAAGGATCGCCGCATGGCGCATGCATGCCATCACACAGCCACCCATATCGTCAACGATGCTGCGAGAAAGGTACTTGGTGATCATATCTGGCAGGCAGGTGCCCAGAAAACAGAAACCAGGGCCCGTCTTGATATTACACACTACAAGCGTATCACAAAAGAACAGCTTAACCAGATCGAGCTTCTTGCAAATAAGACTGTCATGGATAACCAGAGGGTTACTGCCGAATGGATGGAACGGAACCAGGCTGAACAAAAGTATGGCTTCGGCCTTTATCAGGGAGGTGTTCCCAAAGGGAATATGATCCGCGTGCTGAAAGTAGCTGATGATATAGAAGCATGTGCAGGTACCCATTGTAGTAACACTGGTCTTGTAGGGCCCATTAAAGTACTGAAGACAGAGCGCATCCAGGATGGTGTGGAACGTATTGAGTATGCTGCAGGTATGGCAGCTGTGAGGGCCATTCAGGAAACGGATTATTATCTGACGACCGCCTCTGAAGCCCTACGGGTGCTTCCGGAGCAGCTTCCTGTGACTATCGACCGTTTCTTCAGCGAATGGAAAGAGTTCAAAAAAGAGAATGAAAGGCTAAAGGAAGAGATGGCCCAGTTGCGTGTGGTAAAGATGCTCGGTCAGGCCCAGGATGTTAGTGGTTTGAGGCTTGTTGCACAGCATGTGGATCACGCTGATACCGATGAACTGGTCAAGATAGCCGGTGAGCTAACTCAGGATGATGACGTTATGGTTCTCCTCATCAGTGATTTCGAGGGCGTTAAGATCGTTGCAGCCGCGGGTAAAAGAGCCATTGCAAAAGGAGCAGACTCCGGCAAGGTTGTACGTGAAATGTCCAGGATAGTAGGAGGCGGTGGCGGAGGGAGGCCGGACATGGCTCGCGGTGGCGGTACTGACTTCGCAAAAGCCGGCGATGCCATGGAAAAAGGCATCTCTATGGTAAAGGATTCTCTCAAAGTTTAAAATTGGAACTCTTACACGGTGATAGGTTTCTTCTATCACCTTTTTTCTGCAGAAGTCTCATGTCGGTAATGTTACACGGTTTTTCTGGTAAACCCATGTAAGGTAAAGAAAAAAGTGCTTCCTTTGTTCTTCTCGCTCTCCACCCAGATCTTCCCTCCATGATGTTCAATGATACGCTTGGCAACGGTGAGGCCAAGACCATTTCCTCCATATCTTCTCCTACTGCTGGCATCTCTCTGGTAGAAGTGATCAAATACTCTTTCCAGGTCTTCAGGTGCTATTCCTATACCGCTATCCATCACCTTTACAGTTATGAGCTCTTCAGAAGATGCTGCTTCTATGATCACATCCTCTCCAGGATGATTGAATTTAATTGCATTGTCCAGAAGCTTGGTCATCGCATAACAAAGTTTATCCGGGTCAGCTTTTACACACGTTCCACGTTTGATCATATTCTTGATCTCGATGTCAGCTTCCCGGGCCTTTGATATCACTTTCTCTACAGCTTTCTCCACAACATCGTGTAAATGTACGCAATCATATACTCTCGATTTAATGTCTTCTTCATTCATAGCGACTTCTAAAAGGTCTTCTATCATCCATTCTTGTCTTTTTAAGGCCTCCAGGGATTTCTGAAGGTATTTGTTACGCTTTTCTCTGTTCTCCTCTTCTGATGCTATTTCTATGAACCCTTTTACTATG
Organism: Methanomethylovorans sp. PtaU1.Bin093; assembly: GCF_002067275.1. GTDB lineage: Archaea > Halobacteriota > Methanosarcinia > Methanosarcinales > Methanosarcinaceae > Methanomethylovorans. Next base: position 87,590 of record NZ_MVQX01000048.1, read on the forward strand.
GTCAAAGGTGTGCGCAGTTCATGTGATATATTAGAAACGATGTTGTTTTTTATCTCATCAATTTTTTGTACCTCTGGGGTATTTTTTATCACACAAACAAGTTTTTTCTTAGAATAGAGTTCCACATGTCCATATCTTATTGAAACATGCTTCATAGTTCCCGTTTTTAAGAGCAGGTTGGTATCTAACTGTTTATTTTCACAATTTTGTGTATTATTCTGTCCCATCTGGAACAAGCAATCTTCATGTGAAGAGAAAAAAGTGTTCATATGCCTTCCAACTATCTCATCTTCCATAAATCCGGAAAGATCCACAAAACTTTCGTTCACGTATTCTATCTTACCTAGGTCATCGGTTACAAAAATGGCATCGTGGGTTGCAATTGTTATTAAGTTCAGATAGTTTCGGGGTTCAAATACCTTTCTGGATTTTTTCTCTATCTCGCTAACGAGTTTTTGCATATATGTTCCAAATTGGACGCAAGTAACCGAAACCCCACTTGCTATGCTGTTCTCCACATCAAAGAGGTAATTGATATTACCTTCATCTAGCTCATGAGACCCTTTTTTTAGCACCTTGGTCTGTGGAAGGGAAAATATGATCATGGTGGATGCCATCAATGAAACAGCAATTATCACAGGAGTCGTGAGGGCTAAAGATTCTTTCGTTTGCATTTCAGTGAAATACTTTTGGATGGTATAAGAGACAGCAACTAGAATTCCCATTAAAAAAGTTACACTGACCAGTACCAATAACCGCTTTCCCAATATCAATGCACATAATTCGGAAGATGCCAACCTACAATTCTTGCCGAACATTTATGATACGCAATTCACTACTTATTAGAATCAGGGTCCATACAGGATCGCTGATCATATCTTCAATATTGTTTTGCCCGAAATCCCAGCATTCACTGGAAAGTATACTTCTTATTGTATTCATAGTTTATATTTTTAATGCTTTTATTATATTGTGTAATAGAGCAGGATACCAAAGTTTAATATGAGAACGAAACAAATATTTACTATTATTAGACAAGGTTAATATGATGAATGCGGACGAAACACACGACATTATTTATGCTTTAAGAGAGGGCCTGAGGTCAAAATCTGTTCTTTTCTTGGCTCCCGTAGATGTTGCTGTAGGACGTATTGTTTATTTTTATGTGTATGATCTGCTGCAAAGCGATCCCCAACAAAAAGTGGTCTGGCTTTGTCTGAAAACCCCCTGGAATAAAGTTATAGGAACATTTCAGGAATACCAATACGATATTGATAGAGAACGTATAATGTTCATAGACTTGCTTCCACCGGGTAAAGAACCGTCCGAAGGTGTTCTCTATTTCTCTTCCCCGTCTGATCACACTAAGATAGCTTCTCATGTGGTGCAGCTATTTGATAAATTCCCAGGTTCTCTTCTAGTGATCGATAGCATGACCGTGTTGGGCACAGATAATATGCAGGTGGTGGAAAGTTTCATCAATTTCGTCCGCACAAAAGTCTCCGAGAAGAATGGTTCTATTGTTGCCATATTAGGAAAGGACACTCTTAAAGATGAATCAGAAGCTTTTATCAAATCTTTCTTTGAGATAATCGTGGAACTTACGAACATAGGTGAGATCCATGCAGAGATCGGAATGAAGACTCTGGATGCAAGGTTCCATGTTGAAGATGGAAAATTATCCTTTGAATATATACAGAAGAAGTTAATGAGAGGTCGTCTCAAGATCCTCATTGTAGATGATGAACCGGACATACCCGATCTTCTGCAGCTGTCGCTTTCAAATCAGCCCTATGATTTTGTTGTGGCATATAATGGGCAGCAAGCCATCGAAGCCACGTTGAGGGAGCGCCCTGACCTGATCCTCCTTGACATAATGATGCCTGATATGGACGGATACGAAGTCGTGGAACATCTCAAGCAAAGTGCAACATCCGCTAATATCCCTGTGATAATGATCTCTGCAAAGACCGCTGTAGAAGACAAGGTACGAGGCATGGAACTGGGAATTGATGATTACATTGCCAAACCTTTTGATAAGCGTGAGGTCAATGCCAGGATCAGGATGGTAATGCGTCGATTTGGTTGGACTGAAGAAGAGTGATAAAGGCAAATTTTAGTTACTACTAAATAAATCGATGAAAATGTCAGAACTCTTCTCTCTTATGTACTAATAATTAAAGTCAGAAGGTGCGCTTATGGAAACATGCGCAACACTCATTTACTGGAATAAATACCAGTATACTGAGAATTTCCTTCCAGGAAGACGGGTATGTATATGATATCCATCAGTTTTGTTCTTAAAATCAGACTAAATGAATTAAGTCCGAATTACTGGATCTTCTCGCAGATATAAGCTATTTTTTCCCTGGCAAAAAGAATTGCCTTCCTTTCTCCTTTCAGGTCCCTTTCCAGTTCCTTGCGAATATCCCAATACATAGCGGGATCTACCTCTGCTCGCAGTAATACCTCACCATATCCTCGTTCTTTAAGCTCACTGTTTATGGTCTCAGGTACGAATCCGGCACTAAAGACCATTCTATAGGTATTCTTTATCATGGGATGGTCCACAAGATTATTTGAGGTCAGCATCAAACGTTTGTTGTCCATTCGAAAGATAGATGTTCCTTCTTTTAGTTCTGTCATGAGTTCAGGCAGCAACTCAGCTTTTACTACGGATGGGTCGGGCTCATACAGGTATCTTCCGGGTTTTTTTACATCAACCATCTCGATCTCTTCAACATGGCCGGTTTTTCCACACAGCTTTATTGGACCAGGCAAGGAAAGTGCAGATCTGCTGCAGGTCTTAAGCCTTCCAAAATACAGATCCAGCCGATTAAGTTCTCCATCCAGGGAAAGGTATTCAAGTTCACAATCAAAATTTATTCTGTCAGGGGGCAATTGAGGAGGTGCCTCAAAAACAAAGTTACTTGTCTTTCCGGAATATGCTGTCAGTACGTCAGGTATGTGTGGGGTCAGATTATATATGTCACGCTTTTCTTCTGTTGCAGCTCTTGCAGGATCAGAGAATACAACATCCACTGCAGGTATCTGTTCAAGCACATCCTCTGAGAGCGCATCCCCGCAGATGAATTCCACATTGTCCAAGCCAAACAGCCTGCAGTTCTTTCTGGCAAGCTCAATTTTAGCAGGATCGATCTCAATGGCATATACAATTTCACACTCTCTTGCAAAATATACTGTTTGTCCTCCAATTCCACAGCTTATGTCCGCAAGACTGGAGCATTTAAGTCTTTTTGCCCTATATGCAGCCACTGGCCACGGTGTTGCAAAGCGCAGGCCATCTTTGCCAGAAAATAATTGCTTTTCAAAATTCTTTTTTCGTGTCACCTGGATCAAATCATTAAGGGTCTTAATACATTTAAACCGATCCGTCTGCAAAGAACTGCTTAATGTACTTTTACTTGGAATATAATTATATAATATTGGGGACATACATATCAGCACCATAGTAGTCTGAATACATGTTACAATATGGAATTCAAGCAAATCCTAAAGGTCTAAGATGGCAGGGCTTGGCGACAAGATCAAGAACATAAGTTCTCTTCTGAAAAAAGGAGGAAAAAACAAATCGACCAATTCTCCATTCAGTGGTAACTCTGACCCGTTTTCCAATGCTCCTCCTGGTCTTGGCCTAGTACCTGATCTTACAGCAGGGATGCCTCATTCCCAGAGTGGTATTTCCCCTCCTGGAATGCCTCCGGGTATTTCCTTTCCTCAAAAACCCGGTCAGTCTGGTCCACTTGGTGGTTTTCCTCCAGGGATGCAAACTCCTGCAGAGAAGCCATCTGTTGATGCTGCGGCACTGGAAGCTAATAATAAGAAAATAAAGGAAATAGAGGGTAAGATCGCAAAAGCGGAAGTTAGCCTCTCAATGGTGCAGAAGGAGAATGAAGAAGTAAGCAAAACAGTGGCAAAGATGGATAAGAACATCCTCGAATTGCTATCTTTATACGAGATCGTTTCTAACCAGGTGAACCCTTTTGTAGGTGATGATGCCGGAGGGAGGGCAACACTGGAAAGGTTCGACAAGACTGAAAAAAGGATCAATGAACTAGGTAATATGCTTGTGATGCTGAAGAACGATCTAGATTCTTTCCCGCAGCGCATAAGTTCTTCAGGAGCTATAGACTCGGTTAGTGAAAAGATAAAGGATATGGAAACAAAGTTCGATGCTTTTGCAGATGCAATGGCTATGATGCATGAAAGCATCAATGATCTTTCTGAACAGACAAAGGAGATAAGTGAAAAAAATGCTCTGGTGGACAATAACATTCTTGAGCTCTCAGAAACGATAAGTAAGATCTCTCTGAGAGTTGAATATATAGAGAAAAATGGGGCTAAAAAGCTAAAAGATCAGGTTTCTACATCCGTATCTCAGGATATTCCCTCAGAAGAATCAAATGATCTGGAGAAACCTCAGGAGAAGAACCCTCTGGTAAGATTGGATGCCATACGCAAGGACCCAACAAGTGTCGTTGTCCTCCTTAACTGGATAGAGTTCCTTATGGAAAGGGTAGGAAGGAACAATTTGATGGATGCCCTTGACTATTATGTTGATATCGGCTGGATAAGCGATAATGTCCGGTCCGATATAATGGCCTATGCAAGAGGGATCGACTATTATGTAGAGAAGCCAACATGGCGCCTTCTCCCGGAAGACCACACTAAATCCTTGCTTTTTATAGAACGGTTATGTGGCCGCAAGATAGACAAGAACATGCTGAGCAGTGTTGATCGGGAGATGTCAAAGGTAAAGCACGGACTGGAGGAATTATACGGGCTTTGAGACATCCGTTGTATTGACCATTTTCTTTGTATCTGTAATGATCATGGCCACAATGTCATATACCACTATCAGTTCTTCCAATGACTTGCTATCGTCTTCTGCTGATGAGCATTATTCCCTTATTAATAAGAAATTGCATACCGATGTGCAGATCATTGGTTCAAGTGCTATTATCCACAATTCGACTTACCAGCTGTCCCTGGAGGTTCTCAATACGGGCAGTGAAACTTTGAGGTCGGATGAACTAGAGGTACTCGTTGATGGTGTCTATAAGCCTTATTCACTTGCAGCAAATGCTACCACCACATGGACTCCACAAACCTCTGTCGCCTTAAACATCTACGATCTATCAGGTTTTGGTGACCATAGGCTGAAAGTAGTTACTGAGAACGGGATTTGTGATTATTATTCGTATAACATTTAAGCCCAGATTTCTAGGAATTAATATATACTAATAATAATATATTATTATCCAATATGTTTCATCATCCTGAGGTTGACAGAACAGTGTTCAGTACAGGACAATTCAGTAAGTTCTTTGCAGACAGGGCAGGCGAAACTGCTATTACCCACATGATATTCTTCATAGCAGCTGTTATCATAGCGATGGGTGTTGTTGCTGTACTTTCCGTAAATGTTCAGTCACTTACGGGAGCCACTTATGTAGGAAACAAAGTTCTATCCGATCAGATCCGCACAGATATTACGATAATAAATGACCCCGAGATCGTACCTTACAACAGTTACGAGAAACGCTACACTTTCTATGCAAAGAATACGGGGGTTTCTGAACTTAATACTGAGTTCATTACCATCCTGGTCGATGGAATGCTCATAGAGCCTTCTGATGTCCAAAGCAGTGTAATGGACGGAGATGTGGTATGGCGTCCGGGAGATGTACTGGTCGTCAACGTAACGATGTCATCAGCTCTCAGTCATGGTGATCACCGTGTTCAGATAACTGCTGAGAATGGAAAGTCCGGGTCGATGAGCTTTATAACACGAACGTGAGGTATACATTTGGCAGACGTTTATCCTTTTAGTATTTCCAGGGATGAGTTCAATGATAAACTGGGAGGAGGTTTTCCATCCGGTTCCTTTGTAGTAATAGAAGGCGGTAGCGGCGGGGGAAAAAGTACCATCACCCAGCGTCTGACATATGGGTTCATAGAGAACAAGACCAGTGTAACTCTGGTCTCTACACAGCTTACTACCAAGGGTTTTATAAATCAGATGTATTCTCTTGACTATCCCATTGCTCCTTATCTTCTGAACGGCACCCTGCTTTACATACCTGTCATTCCTCTTGTTCAGGCTGCAAAATCCCGTCTGGACTTTGTTGAAAGACTAATGAGTGCAGAAGAGCTTTTCGATAAAGATGTGATCATAATAGATACAATATCATCCCTTATCAAATACAGTGCAAATATTGAAAAAAGCCTGGACCTCATCTCCTTCTTTAAGAAACTCAATGGTATTGGCAAAGTGATCATTCTCACAATAGAACCCAGCCAGCTCAGCGAAGAAATAACTTCTATGTTCAGGTCAAGTTGCGATATATATATCACGCTGAAGTCAAGGCCCATGGCGAATGAGGTCAAGAGAACCGTAGTTGTCAATAAGTTCACCGGTGCTAAAGGTCCGGTGGGCCAGATGATAGGTTTCAGGATCGAACCCAAGGTTGGTCTGGTAGTGGAGATAGCTTCTGTTTCATGATACAGGAGGTTATGTGAATGGATGCTGATTTCCAGAAAGCCATACAAAGGAATCCTCATCTTGGTGAGTATATAGAGAAATTCAAGAAAGAAAAAGGTTCAGATGCAGAACCCCAGTTCCTTGTAAGCTTATCAAAGGACATTGAAATTGATAATGTCAATATCATCCTTCCTGTGGGGGACCCTATCTTCATCCATATCTATGGTACTCCTGAAATGGGTGAGATCAAATACTATACCATAGAACCTGGCCTATCGGAGAAGGAAAAGAAGAAGTATGACACAATCATGAGCCTCATCCTTGAAAAATCTGCAAAGGAGTCCATACCACAATCTGAGGCAGATCTAAAAGAACTGATCACTAAACTATTGAACAGTTCAGTGGACGTGGGTGCAGGAGAGGACATCGAAGATGACACTAAAGCAGCAGGTGTCATACAAAAACTGATTCCTGTGAAGAAAAAAGTGCCAGTGAGTCAGCAGGAGTACAATAAGATACTGTACTACATAGAAAGGAATATCATTGGTTCAGGTCCCATAGAGCCTATTATCAGGGACCCTTATCTTGAGGATATCCACAGTATAGGTGTAAGTGGTGTGTACATTGTCCACAAGATCTTCGGAATGCTTCAGACGGATATCACTTTTGGAGATGATGCAGGGCTTGATAGCTGGCTGCGCAGTATGAGTGAACGTATAGGCCGTCCTGTAAGTGATGCCCGCCCGATAGCTGATGGTGCCCTGCCCGATGGCTCACGTATCAACATCATATACAGTCCTGATATCAGCCGCAGAGGTAGTAGTTTCACAATGCGTAAGTTCATGGAGGTCCCTGTGAGCGTAGTGCAGCTTATCAAATGGGGTGCCCTCAGTGCCGAGATGGCAGCTTACATGTGGATCTGTCTGGAGAACGGTCAGAGTGTTTTCTTCAGTGGTGAAACAGCAAGTGGTAAGACCACAATGCTGAACGCATGTCTGTGCTTTGTCAATCCAAAATCCAAAATATACACTGCAGAGGACACGGCAGAAGTGCAACCTCCACAACCTGTATGGCAGCAGCTGATCACACGTGAGGATGGGCCGGTGGACTCAAGGGTAGACACTTTCGTACTGCTGAAAGCTGCATTGCGTTCAAGGCCGAACTATATCATAGTGGGTGAGATACGAGGCGTGGAAGGAGCAGTAGCTTTCCAGGGCATGCAGACAGGCCATCCTGTAATGGCAACTTTCCACGCATCAGCAGTTACCAAGATGATACAGCGTCTTACAGGTGATCCTATTAACGTGCCTGTGACCTTCATCGATAACCTGAACATTGCCATGATCCTCTCTGCAGTGTACAGGAAAGGTAAGTTCCTCAGGCGTTGCCTTGCTATAGAGGAGATCGAAGGCTATTATGAAGAAGCAGGTGGTGTGGTCACAAGGGCTGTTTTCCAGTGGGACCCCGAGAATGATAAACATATCTTCCGTGGACTTAATAACAGTTACATCCTTGAAAACAAGATAGCTACAAAATTAGGCTACGATGACAAACGTAAGATCTATCAGGACCTGTTCCTACGTGCCAGGATATTGAACGAAATGCGTTCCAGGGGCATAGAGGAATATTATGAGGTGCTGGAGGTCATAGTCAATTTCTACAAACATGGTGTTGAAGGATTACCTTTCTCAGTATAAAGGTGTATGTGATGTACAGTAAGGCATTCCATTGTATGGGTGTGGAACCAACAGCTTACATGAAAAAGATCGCTATACCTGTCATTACATTCGGTTTTATCTTTTCATTTTTACTTTATGCAGCACTACCCACTTTATTCGAGGGAACCGCCAAGGTTATTCC
>NZ_MVQX01000049.1 GCF_002067275.1 Methanomethylovorans sp. PtaU1.Bin093
TGAAAAATCCTCTGTGTGTTGAATGTCCCCACTTGTATTCTTTCTCCTCTAGACTTTTCTTGCTTATCTTCTTTGCATGCCAGTTCAGGTTGAGGTTTATATCGGTACTATCAATTATAATGCCTCTAGAACCACTTTTTCTCTTTGGACATAGAGTATTCAAAACCTCAAGAACAAAAGAAATGAAGTTTTCAGGGTCATATTGACTTAAAGTAGTGTAAATTTCATTTTCTGATGGCACTGAGCTTATTTTCAGGAATTTTCTTAGTTTTTCTCTTTCTTCTGTTTCTTTTACAGCATACGAAACATCGCTTGAAAAGAACATACTCAAGAGAACTATTTTTAGAGCAGGGACTGATCTATGGAGGGGCAGAATGCCCCTCCTTGAAAGGATTTGCCTGGAAGTTCTCGAATCGAAAACGTTTAGTATTTCAGACAGCAATTTCCATTTGTGATCTTCGTTTAGTGGTATAAGCGGAGGTTGCATAATATATCACAGAGGAGGATAATACGTCCTCCTCAATAAATTTTACGATTTTATTTTGCTTTAATTTTGATTTAAAAACCAAATAGGCTGTACTTTTGTTAGGGGGTATATTATACACCTATGATAATCTAAAAAAGGATGATTATTACTGCAATAGAGAGGAAATCTCAGAGGACCCTATATCATTCCAACAATAGATAAAAAGAAAGTTATAGTGTCAGAAGTCATTTATTTACCTCAAAGAACAATGATTTTAGATAGTGAGTCGGAGTAAATGTTTTTGTGATTAATAGGAAAACGTGGATCTACCATCTCTGGGAAAGTCTCCACAATAAGTCAACATGTTCCATTTCCAGTCTTTGGAGAAACTGCACCTAAACCCAGAATGTCCCCAAGCAATAGTGTAACTGAAACATATGCAATTGTTCGTATACCTCTCATAACAAATTACTTCTTTTTATTTGTCAAGTGAGCTTTCGAGTATTTGAATAAATACATGCTTATGAACATTATATTATTACATTTTGCGATTGAAAGCATTATCACTGAGGATCATGCTTTATTATACTTTAACAAGCTTTACGATTAGCTTGATCTCCTAAAAGGGGCAATTATAAGCCAATTATAGAGTTTTATTAGATATATCAATATAAAATACATTATTGGGATCAAAATGAATTCTTTTCAGATCATGCATAAAGGACTGTTTTAGTCGCATTAGAGTTATCTTATGTTTTTTTTGGTATAGAGAATGAAAATTAGAAAGTTATAAAACCACTACCAAAAAGAAAAGATATGAATGAAGGCCACTCATATCTCTTCAATTACAATATCTTCTTCGAGGTTCGCTTCTTCCACCAGTTGTTCAAGCTCAGCAAGTTGTGCTTCCATGTCCTGGATCTCAGCATCCGTAATTCCTATCATCTCTTCGTTGAGGGCATTATCTGCAACGCTGATCTGCTCTGTCTCATCTGATGTTCCATCAGTAGTGCCTTTATCAGCACATCCTGAAACTACAACACCACACAGCAGGACAGCGATGATTACCAAACATCTGAATTTTACCATTTATCTTCAACTCCTGTCTGTTTCATGCCAACACTTTTATGTTTCAATCTCATTTTCGGCCGAATCTCTATAGCGAGGTGCCCAAACACCGGAATTTCCGGTATATTCGTATGTACCGTTGCCTGAAAGCACTGCAGTGCCTGTTCCTTCAGCTGTAAGTTCCATATATGAGCTGCGAAGCATGACTGTAAGGCGGCTTCCCTCAATGTGAACATCGCCTGTAAGGTTCAAAAAAACAAATGCACGATTGTTGTCCGTACTATTACCGGCCTCGATGTTGGAAAATTCATAGTCGGCATCATCAGTGTTAATATGAGCATCGCCTGCAAGGTCTTTGATAACAAGCTTGGAATCGGTGGCTGTGAGGTCTATCTCCACATCACCGGAGATCACAGCTGTACCATTTCCTTCAGCGGAAAGGGTTCCGCTTCCAGCAAGCACAATTACTCCCTGTCTGTGCTGGTGAAGCTCTTTGAGCATATTCCTCAGAATGGCATTTGAATCTTTGATGTCTTTTCCTGCCTGCTTGAGGTAGGTATTGGCCTCTCGCATATTTTGTGCATTGGTGCCGTTTCCTTCCAGATACAAGTTTCTTGCCTGCTCTCTGCTCTTATTTGCATCATTCATGCGTTCCTTGTATTGGGCAAGAAGTTGCTCAAGCTCTTCCACATCCTCACCATTTTCTTTCATGGTGGTTATTTCACCCTCAAGACGCAGTATCAGGGCATTGGAAGTTTTGATAACCGCATTGATCTTGTTGTCGATGTTCTTTCCTGAAGAAACAACTCGGTCCTTACGAGCATCGTTCCATATATTCCTGATGTTCTTTGCAGAATCTGCCAATTCGTTCCTGGTAGTTGCTGCGTTGACCTTGTCTTTCTCTTCATTCAGTTCATCGATGTATTGTTTATTATCGAGATTTGAGGTCATATGATCGATAGAACTAATAAGATACTCCTTAGTAGCATTGATGGCTTCTTCTGAATCCAACATTGGATTTTTGGACCTGATGTTCACAAAATTGTTCTTTGCTGCCGTGTATTTGTCTGCTGCAGCATTCATTTTTTCCTTTTGTGCTTCAGTCCTCTTTCTGGTCGCATCATCGGTTGCATTCACCATATCCCGATCTCTGTCACGCTCCCTGTCAAAGAGTTTTGTTGTGTCGTCATCGGGATCGTCTTGACTCGTATCATCGGCCTGGTCGCTTCCGCCGCTTCCTGATGCTGAACTTGTATGGCCTTGCATTGCATGATCAGATGCTGCAAGTACTCCTACCGGAAGTATGCCTACCAGCATCAATACTACTACAAAACATGAGAATAGCCTATATCCTTTTTTTTCCATAAGATCACCGTCCATTTCTCGTTTAGTTGTTCTTATAAGAACCTGTTTTTCCTATACCCTATATAGTTAAATCATATTATACATATTTAAGTTATATTATACAAAACATATTTTAAATACTCAATTATCGTTCAAACCTCAAGGGTGAGTTTACATCGGATCTAAAGTGGGAGGCAACAAAAAGCAAGATGAAGCAGAATTAATCTGTAAATGTCATTCTGAAGTACTCTCCCTGATACTTGCAGCTATGGGGCCTATTATGCTCTTTGTGTATACCAGCAGGTGAACAATAATAATGACAATTGCTTCACTCAGGAAAATAGATTAATGAACTCCTTATCCTCTGTGATAAAAGAGCTGTGATAACAGAGTAAATAGGACCTTAATCTGACCCTATGGCAAGTTGTGCACTCATGTATTCCTGACCGTAGGCTTTGCCATCAATGATCGTTCTGACCCTGTTCGGCTTGAAGCAATTTGGACATCTGCGGATAAATTGAATACTGGAGATAATAGCAAAGAATTCTTTTTTACAATTGTAGCAAGTTACAATTATGTTCATTTTTCCCCCAATCCAAATAGGACTTCTGAGGAAATAAGGATATCATTATACTGTGGAAACTCCACAGTAGATGATAATGTATCCCGGTGAAAGACCCATTGTAGGATCTTTATCCGGAGGATTTGATGCATAGTATGGGGTCAGCACGTTAATAGACCCCTGATTATGTAAACACAAAAATGGTGCACATGTCTGAAAAATCAACTTTTTCTCTTTCCCCATATCAGATCACAATACATCTTATCCACGACTTTCCAATCTTTGACGCATGAGATCCAGATAGTTAGCTCATGCTTTCCTGTCAAATTTTCATATAAAGCTTATATGAACGTGGAACTTGGGTAAACCAATCTGGCTGTTGTGAAGGAATTGCGCCTTCTTCAGACGAACACCTTAATGGCATCGAAATCACACGACACCACACAATCCATGCAGTATTTGCAATTTTCCTTTCTTACGACCTGACATAATCCGTCATCAACAACCAGTACCTGGTTCTGGCATGTACTGACACATGAACCGCAGCCTGTACACTTGTCTTTATACACTGCTATGAATACCATATAAATATCTCCTTCTGAAAAATCATGTTTTTTTCATACAAGTTATCTTTTCATCAAGTTCATCTATTTTGAGTGCTAGATCGTCCAACTTCTTAAGTATCAATTCATTTTCAGCGATCGTATTTTTAGTATCATCACACTTATCTTTACTTACAAAATAAGAGGCAATATTAGCTGTCAATAAGGAGGCAAATGCAATTCCGATCAACATAAGACTGATAGCATAAATTCTCCCATAAGTAGTATGAGGATACAGGTCACCATATCCCACAGTAGTTACTGTTGTAATTGCCCACCATACCCCATCAAATATATCTTCATGTTCTATCTGGCCAAATATTATCCCAGAAATCAAGATGAATAGAACTGTGATAAATGTGACATGATGAAACGAGTTTTTGGTAAAGATCTCATATATGGGTATTATACCTCTTTTAAACGGAATCAATATCCTTAAAAAGCGCAAGGCTCGGAGAAATCTCAATGTTCTTACTGAAGCAAGATCTGGCGGTGATAATACGGGTGGTGAAACAACTATTATTAGAACATTCAACCAATTCTTCCTGGTGTATTCAATCTTATTGCTATATAGACTTACTAATAAAAGATATTCTAAAAGAAACATAAGCCATATCAGATCATCGATCTTTGAAGCGAGGTACATATAGGAGGGGTTGGTTGTAATAATTCCAAGCTCAACTGACAAAACAGGGATAATTAACAAAGAAAGAATTATCATCGGTTTTTCTATTTTATTTTCAATTCTCTTAGCAATTTCATCTTTTGAGCTCATAAGTACTCCGAAATTCCGGTGGGAAATAATTCTATGTTAATTGTATGCATGATTGGTATTTCAATTTTGATAAACGACCCTTTATGGACAAACATCTGCTTCCTATAATCCACTCTTTAGAGATATTATTTGTATTAAAGTTATTTTATTCTACTATTTATTTTAATTTGCTTGTACAGTTGTCACTATAATCTAAAAGCTTTGTGAATTACCAAGACCAGCATACATTTTAGGATCCTCATCCACATGATCCTCCCCTCTGAAGTAACATCTTTTTATCCGAGAACAGAGTTCCAATGTTCATGGACCATGAAGCAATAGGGAAAGTTCACAATCATGCCTCTGCAGAGAACATGGAGATACTGCCTCTGTGGAAACAGGCAATAAGCGGAATCGAGATCACCGGTATCGAGGATGCCATGTTCACTGAGGAACACTCGCATTATATAGTGATCCACGACCCTTTGAAAATAAAGTTTCCAAAGAGTAGGGAAGAACTGAACAGAAGGTTCTGTGCCCAGGTCGGAGCTTCTGTTGTCAGTTACATCCGTCAGGAAGGGAACATGCATTATGTAAGGGGATTAATGGCAGAGAACGGTGCCTCTGTCTACAGCGTTTTGCCCTACACATCCTTTGACCTTATAGAAGATGCAAAATTTCCCAAAAGCAATATGGAAGCCAGGAAACTGCAGGCTTTCAAAGATATACTGCCGCTGTTGCATGGAAAGAACATACTTGACGTGGGATGCGGTCTTGGCACTCTCAGCATTAAAATAGCTGCCATGAAAACGGATGCTTTGGTGCATGGTATCGATCTTCTGGAAAGCCTGATGGAACAATGCAGGTTCAACGCAAGGATCGAAGGTGTGGCAAACACAAAGTTCGTTGCAGCAAGCGCATACGAGCTGCCTTTCCAGCAGGGATACTTCGACTCAGTAACATGTTTCTTTATGCTGCACCACCTTGACAATGTGCCGCGAGCCCTGCAGGATATCAAAAGAGTACTCAAACCCGGCGGCGAAGTCTTTGCCGCTGAACCTGTCGATCACTTTCATGATGTGCAGAGATACCCGGAAGACTGGAAAAAGCTCTTTCTGGCTGCAGGATATGTGGTGGAAGTCTGGGAAAAAGACAAACTGTCATACATCCGTGCTACAATAGGTAATGTCGGGAAGCAATAAAAAAGAATGATAGGAGGGGGTGGGGTAAAAAACCCCAATAATAAAAACATGTGCCCTCAGGAAGATTGTTGCAGGTTGTCTTTAGGACTTTATAGTATTAAAAACTAACCTTTTTGTAATACTAAATCTTATTTTAACGCTGAAATTATAATATCACCGCTTTGGAATGTCCCGATCATCTTCGAAAGATTAAAGAATGAGCCATGCTAACAAATGGCATTACAATTTAAGGAGATATGTAGATGCTTGGAATCAATGATCCACAGATATGGCTGGCATATTTGCTCAGTGTGCTAAGTGCTCTGGGCTGCGTAATATATGGACTGATGCACTGGAATGACAAAGATCCCCTGGAGGAAAGCTGATGGCAAGCAGTATAGTCCTTGGGATTGCTGTACTCATCTATCTCATGATCACCTTCTATTTAGGTTGGATGGGATACAAACAGACCAAAAGCACCGATGACTTCATGGTAGCAGGCAGGAAAGTAAATCCTTTTGTGCTGGCACTATCCTATGGAGCGGCTTTTATAAGCACTTCAGCAATAATCGGATTCGGAGGCTATGCCGGTGCCTTCGGAATGGGGATATTATGGCTGGTCTTTATGAACATCTTTGTCGGCATATTCATCGCATTCGTTGTATTTGGTTCAAGGACCAGAAGAATGGGAGTGAACCTCAAAGCCGTTACTTTTCCCGAGCTCATAGGAAAACGGTTCCAATCCCGTTTCATCCAGGGATTTTCAGGCCTCTTGATAGCTGTATTTATGCCACTTTATGCAAGCAGCGTGCTTATTGGGGGAGCCAGGTTCATGGAGACTGCTCTGGGCATCGATTACAATACAGCTGTACTTTTACTTACAATTATAACTGCAGCTTATGTGATCACCGGTGGACTTATAGCAGTGATGTATACAGATGCGATGCAGGGAACCCTTATGTTCGTAGGTATGACCATCCTCATGGTATACACCTATGTAAATCTAGGAGGTGTGACATCAGCTCACCTGGCACTGACCAATCTCGCATCTATGGTACCTGAAGCCATGGCACAGCAGGGACATACGGGCTGGACATCGATGCCTGCTTTTGGTTCTCCGATATGGTGGACCCTGGTCTCCACCATCATTCTTGGAGTAGGAATAGGAGTATTGGCCCAGCCTCAGCTGGCTGTGAGGTTCATGACCGTTAAGAATACCACCTCGCTCAAAAGAGCAGTGCTCTCCGGAGGACCTTTTATCTTCATGATGGTCGGGGTCGCATATGTAGTAGGGGCTTTGTCCAACGTGTACTTTATCAACACCAGAGGCATGCTGTCCATGGATGTGGCCGGAGGAAATATCGACAAGATCATGCCGGAGTATATAAACAGTGCTATGCCTGACATATTCGTTGTATTCTTCATGCTGACACTTCTGGCAGCAGCCATGTCAACCCTCAGTTCACTGTTCCATAACATGGGCACTGCCATAGGTCACGACCTCTACAGAGAATCCATAATGCGCGGAAAGATCGGGCACACAATAAGCATTACAAAACTGGGCATTGCCATTACTATTGTCATAAGTGTTATTCTTGCCTATACCCTTCCCATAGGTATCATTGCCAGGGCAACAGCTATTTTCTTTGGTTTGACCGCTGCTGCTTTCCTGCCCATGTACGCAGGCGCTATATTCTGGAAACGCATGACAAAAGAAGGAGCGATCGCAAGCCTGCTGGTAGGTACTTTCAGCAGCCTTTTCTGGCTTACGTTCGTACATGCCAAAGAAGCGACCGCACTGGGAATAAGCCAGGCGATCTTCGGCCAGGCAACATTACTTACAGGAACATGGACATTGGTGGACCCTATACTTGTAGCTACACCGCTTTCAGTATTCGTTGCCATAACAGTCAGCCTTCTGACAAAACCAGCGTCCGAAGAACATATTAAAAAGTGTTTTGGAAACTAAGAGATATCTGCTCTCTTAGTTTTATTTAACTGCGCTTTCGATCTTTACAGCTTTTTTTGACAATTGTCGAGATGCTACATGCTATTTCTCGAACATAATCGAAAGGTTAAATAATGAGTCATGCTAACATGTGACATAAATAGATTGTCATTATTAATTAGTAAAAAAAGGAGAAACTGAAAATGCTTGGAATAGATGACCCGCAGATCTGGGTAGTATACATTCTTTGTGTTCTCAGCGCCATAGGCTGTATGATATATGGTGCCCTGAACTGGAACAAAGGTGCTGAAGACGAGGAGGTGGAATAATGGTATTGAACACCGCTATTCTGGGGATCACCGTACTTATCTACCTAATGATAGTTTTCTATCTTGGATGGCTGGGATACAAAAGAACGAAAGCTATAGATGATTATATGGTGGCAGGCAGGAATATACACCCCTATATTCTTGCACTGTCATACGGGGCTACCTTCATCAGCACGTCTGCAATAGTGGGTTTTGGAGGCGCTGCAGGTGCCCTTGGAATGGGACTGTTATGGCTCGCCCTTATGAACATCGTGGTGGGAATATTCATCGCTTTTGTTATTTTTGGCTCAAGAACACGCAAGATGGGAAAGAACCTACAGGCTGTTACATTCCCTGAACTACTTGGAAAACGTTTCAATTCGAGGTTCATACAGGGCTTTTCAGGAATTCTGATCGGTATATTCATGCCTCTCTATACAGGAATAGTGCTTATCGGAGGTGCACGTTTCGTAGAGACCACCCTTGGGATCAACTATGATGTTGCACTGATGATCCTGACCATCATCGTCGCAGCATATGTGATCACCGGAGGGCTCATTGCGGTCATGTACACGGATGCTTTGCAGGGCACGCTCATGTTCGTAGGCATGGCGATCTTGCTCGTCTTTACATACGTCAGACTTGGAGGTGTGGTTGAGGCACATCAGGCCCTGACAAACATAGCATATCTGGTACCTGAAAGTCTTGTAAAGGGAGGCCACATGGGATGGACAGCAATGCCCGAGTTCGGTTCACCTATCTGGTGGAACCTTGTTTCCACATTGGTGCTTGGTGTGGGAATTGGAGTGCTGGCACAACCGCAGCTTGTGGTAAGGTTCATGACCGTAAAGGATGACAAAGCTCTTAACAGAGCTGTTTTCGTCGGAGGTCCGTTCATTCTGATGATGACGGGTGTAGCCTTCACGGTCGGTGCACTGTCAAACGCATATTTCTTCCAGAAAAAGGATATGATATCACTGGCAGTCGCCGGAGGGAACACGGACCTTATCATCCCGGAGTTCATCAATAGTGCTATGCCCGAGATGTTCGTTGTTCTTTTTATGCTCGTACTGCTTGCAGCAGCCATGTCCACTCTTAGTTCCCAGTACCATACCATGGGCACTGCGATAGGACATGATTTTTACAGACAGTACATAAAAAAAGGAAAGATCAGCCATACTGTCGATGTCACAAAAATCGGTATCGCCCTAACCATCCTTGCAAGCGTGGTGCTGGCTTATGTTCTACCTATTAGTATCATAGCCCCTGCAACATCAATATTCTTCGGATTGTGTGCTGCAGCCTTTTTACCCATGTACATCGGAGCCATATTCTGGAAACGTATGACAAAAGAAGGAGCAATCGCCAGTATGCTGGTAGGCACCTTCAGCAGTCTCAGCTGGCTTGCATTCGTACATGCAAAAGAAGCAGCGCCGCTTGGTATAAGTCAGGCGCTCTTCGGTAAGGCAACCTTGCTTACAGGCACATGGACAGTAGTAGACCCTATACTGGTGGCCACACCCCTTGCTATGCTTACAGGCATTGTAGTTAGCCTATTTACAAGCCCTATAGCCAAAGAACACCTGGAAAAGTGTTTTTATAAAATTAGGTGATATGGAGAGCAACCATATCATTGATTTCCTTTTTTAAACTGTACATGCTCCGATCGAAAAAGAAGAGCTCAACACATAGATCGAGATCATGCGCAACACTATGCCTTGAATAAGGCAAAAGCCGTATGACGAGAACTAGAGGGGATATAGAGAATAATGATGTTCGACTTTTGCCATCTTATCTTCGGTATTAATTATATATAAACGTGCTCCTCATCCATCTATCAATTGACCTTACAGATCCAATACGTCTCCTATATTCATTATCAACACTTCAGTGTCACACAGGTCCCTGACTTTGTGCACGAAATCCAGGGGATCTTGTGAGATCACATCAAATGTGTTATAATGCATGGGTATTGCAATTTTGGGACGGATAAAGTCCACGGCCCTGGCTGCATCATCCGGGTCCATTGTATACCTGCCTCCTATGGGCAACAACGCCACATCCGGCCTATACACATCCCCTATAAGCCGCATATCTGTGAAAAGACCAGTATCCCCTGCATGATAGATGGAACATCCATTGACCTGCAGGATGAATCCTGCAGCTCTGCCTGCGTACAACCTTAACCCTGCATGGGACACGGATGAAGAATGATTGGCATCTGTCATCACCACTGACATGTCATTGACCTTCATCCTGCCTCCTATATTCATGCCTTCGGCCATCACTTTCTGAGATTTAAGATAATTAGCCAGTTCATGTACCGTAATAACCCTGCATCCTGTCCTTTGTGCGATCCCAATGGTATCTCCCAGATGGTCATAATGACCATGGGTCACAAGTATGATGTCCGGCCCCATGTCTTCCGGAACCAGCTTTGCTTTGGGATTACCCCTGAAAAAAGGGTCAATAAGCACATTAAAGCTAGCCCTTATTTCAAAACAAGCATGACCGTGCCATATCAATTGGATCCCATACATAGAACAATAGAGCATGTACCCAGACAAATAATTTCCGTGCGGGATCGTTATTATGTAGAACCGATATTATGGAAGGTTATGAAGATTGGACTTGTGATACATGGTCCGGAGGCAGTTGATTCAGGACAGGCCCGTAAGATCATCGAGATATTAAGCACAAAAGGAAATGTTACGGCCATGATCGCAGGCACAATGGGCAAGACCGCTGTCATAGACGCACACATGGAAAATGTAATTGACATCATTAGAAGCCTCAGGCCGAGCGAATGCATAGAAGAGTGCATTGACACACAAGATGTGATCTACCTGCTGAACCATGGAAAGAACATGGAAACAGGAATAGCATTTGCAGGCATGGTCATTTCTCATCTTAGGAGGAAAGATGAAAAGCCCATTGTGCACATAGAAAGGCCAGGTAGTTCGGATGGTGCTGTCATCCCCTGGAACGATCTTGCCAAAGAATATGCCAAAGCCATTGCCAGCGAACTTGACCTACCTATGATCACAACTGCAGGGAGGGAAAAGGAAACAACGCTAGAAATTGAGGGGTCGCGCGTTGTAAGACGCTTAACTGGAGTGTGTCCTGGAGAAAAAATACTTGTCAATGGTATAGTAGTGGGCTCTGCAATGTCTTTTGATGTAAGCATTGTTGCGGAAAGCGGCTACATTACCCAGATAGAAGGGGGCAAAATGAAGGAGCATGGTGTGGAAAAACTGCATGATTATGAACAACACGCTCCTATTGACCTGACGACAGCCTGGGTGAAAAGTGGCAGGCTGCGCTCTGATAATTTTAACGCGCGCACTTTACTATCTTCTGAACTTGACCTCTTCATGGGCAACAGAGAAAAAAAGAGTTGCAGCAAGGGAATAAATGCGGTCATAATAGATCATGAGGCAGAAAAAGCATTTGACATCGTACCTGGCGCAGATGTTGCCGTAACCATAGGTGATGATACCACGATCCTTGCAGCAGACATTTTATATAGGCTTGGCATACCGATCATAGGAATAACCGATGGAGATTCGGACGGAATATCTCATCGAACGCACATATTTCCAGGTTCAATGATCATGAGATTAATACCAGATAGCGATGACGTGATAGGCAAAAAAGTACTTTCGAACGTGTTCATGCATAAAAAGACCATGAACTTCAAAAGCCTGGAAGAGTTGAAAGATATGATCACATGTCAGGCGTTTGATGCCATTAAATATATAAAGGAATATTAAATATCCTGTCCTTCAAAAAGTCCGGCTATAAAAGTTTAAATATAATAATGTGCATACTATGAATTAGATCTCACAGAAGAGATACAACATAGAATAAGGGGTTATTTTATGAAGGACTTTGAAGTAAAAATATTGGACGACACCGACTATCGGTTCATAGATGCACTGAAGAACCTGGGAATGTCAAGGAACGTTGCTACAACGCTGACATACCTTTCAAATGTAAGAGAGGCTTCATCCCAGGAGATAGAAATGAGTACGGGCCTAAGACAGCCTGAAGTAAGTGTGGCAATGAGACAGATGCGCGAAAAGCACTGGATCAGTGTTCACAATAAGAAAGCTGTTGGAAAAGGCAGACCAACGAAGATCTATACCCTTAATGCTCCTATCGAAGAGATAATCAAGCACTATGAGGAAAAGATCATAGAAGATACGAAGACCACAATGATAGCCATCAAGAAGCTGAAGACAATAAGCAAAGGGATGGAGTGATTTTTGCCCCTCCGACCCAGGCATTTTTACTGGGACCACAATGCTGACGGTCTTCATTGAAGGACGTGTAAACAGTCTTCTTTTAGTTGTTTGCGTCCTTCCATAGGTCTTTTAAACTACTTTTTTCATAACGCTTTTATCACGATCATTTGCTTGATATTGGCTTATTTTGCTCGATACTATTTCTGCTTCTTCAGCAAGTTCACCGTTTATGCGCCTATATAAATACATTTATTTTATATATTTTAAAATATAATAATTATCATATGATGTTGTTCATATGGAGGTGCCACTATTAGATCATCTGATGTAGTTTCCAAGTCCTCAGGCACTAGCAATAAAGTATTCTTTGTTAGCCTGGAATCCTGTAAAAACATTGCTTTTGCAGTGATATTGTTTCTGACCGTAAGCGCATTTACAGCAAATGCAGACCCCATGCTTAACGATACAACGCCACCGGCGTCTGTAACGAACCTTACGGAAACTAATGTGGGTACACAATGGATATACTGGAACTGGACGAATCCGGATGACGCGGACTTCAGTCATGTGATGGTTTACCTCAACTCACAATTTGTCACAAATACATCCCAGAGCTTTCATAGCGCAACTGGGCTGATAGAAGGGACAACATATACTTTAAGCACCAGAACTGCAGACACTAACGGCAACATTAATTCTACATGGGTCAACGATTCGGCAACAACTGCCACACCGGCAGACACAACGCCACCGGCATCAGTAACTCATCTGAGTGAAACAGGGACAGGAACACAATGGATACAATGGGAATGGACGGAGCCGGATGACCCAGACTTCAGTCACTTAATGGTTTACCTCAACTCAGCATTCATAGCAAATATATCTCAGAGTTTTTATAACGCAACTCACCTGATAGAAGGAGCAACATATAATATAGGCATCAGAACAGTGGATACTAACGGGAACATTAATTCTACATGGGTCAACGATTCAGCGACAACTGCCACACCGGCAGATACAACACCACCTGCGCCAGTAACAAATCTGAGAGAAACAGGGACAGGAACACAATGGATACAATGGGAATGGACGGAGCCGGATGACGCGGACTTCAGTCACGTAATGGTTTACCTCAACTCAGTATTTATCACAAATACATCTCAAAGTTTTTATAACGCAACTGGTCTGACAGAAGGAGCAACATATAATATAGGCATCAGAACAGTGGACACTAACGGCAACATTAATTCTACATGGGTCAACGATTCAGCGACAACTGCCACACCGGCAGATACAACGCCACCGGCATCAGTAACTCATCTGAGAGAAACAGGGACAGGAACACAATGGATACAATGGGAATGGACGGAGCCGGATGACGCGGACTTCAGTCACGTAATGGTTTACCTCAACTCAGTATTTATCACAAATACATCTCAAAGCTTTTATAACGCAACCGGTCTGACAGAAGGAACGACATATACCATAAGCATCAGAACAGTGGATACTAACGGGAACATTAATTCTACATGGGTCAACGATTCGGCAACAACTGCCACACCGGCAGACACAACGCCACCGGCATCAGTAACTCATCTGAGGGAAACAGGGACAGGAACACAATGGATAAAATGGGAATGGACAGAGCCGGACGACACGGACTTCAGTCACGTGATGGTTTACCTCAACTCCGTATTTATCACAAATACATCTCAAAGCTTTTATAACGCAACTGGTCTGACAGAAGGAACGACATATACCATAAGCACCAGAACAGTGGATACTAACGGCAACATCGGTCCATCATCGATAAGTGATCTGGCTACTACAGCGATGCTGCCTGAGATAACCAGTTTTTCTGGAACTAATATCACTAAAACTTCAATCACTCTGATATGGGAAGCTTCCGGGAACACCGATAGGGTGCAGATAAGTCGGAATGGTGCAGTCCTTGCTAATGTGAGTGACCCGTCCTCCTACATAGACAGCGGTCTAAGCAGTGGTACGACCTATACCTATACCCTTATCCCATATAATGAAGATGGACTGGCAGGTAATTCAGTAAGCGATAGATTTACAACCATATCCGGGAGCAGTGGTGGCGGAGGAAGTAGCAGAAGCAGCAGTGGAGGAGGCGGGGGAGCAGCCTCTGTTGAGGACTTCTCAAACCTTGCATTGAAAGAAATTGACAGCAAATACCTAAGAATGAATGCCAATGTGATATATGAATTCACAGCTGAGAACAATCCAATACGATCCATCAGCTTATATTCATTTAAGAATTCCGGAGAGATCACATCCACTATAGAAGTACTAAACAGCCGGTCAAAGCTGGTCGATACCACCCCTGAAAAGCTCATATATAGATATATCAATATCTGGGTAGGTAAGACGGGATTCGCCACAGCATCTAACATTAAGGATGCACGGATAAAGTTCAGAGTAAACAGTGACTGGATCCGGCAGATGGGTGTGAACCCATCGGACATCAGGCTGCTAAGATATAATGGGACAGCATGGGAAGTGTTGCCCACAGTCTTCGAAAGCAATACAACGGATTATGCCATATTCGAGTCTCAGACCCCGGGTTTCTCTCCTTTTGTGATCACTGCTGAAAAAGTAACTGCTACATCTGTTATTGCTGATACACCAGCCATTCAGAGTGAGCAGAAGGCCGAAAATACCGATACGAACACTCCACTCGAGAAAGCAGAGGATGTAAGTCTGGAGAAAAGGCAGCCTGAAAATTCCAGGGTATGGACATTCATCGTTGTCCTCATATTGATAGGAGTGCTTGCGGTAGGGTATGAATATTTGAAAAAACAGGATGCATAAATATGTTAAATCTGATCTGCATTGGAGACAAATGATAGAAACTTACTCATGAACAGATAATACCTGCAATCACATCTGAAAAAATAATTGGATTGACCCTCTTGCGAGGACAAACAATCCAATTTACCCTTTTGATGTTATTTTTAGAATGGACAAGTTGCCTGGACTGGCAACCCCATCAGATGGGACTAGTTCCCCATCCTTAAACAGAAGTACTGTTTCTTGATTGATCCTGAGCTCCCTGAGCACATCCTCGTATTTAGTTCCGCTAAGAAATGCCATGGTTTTTGGCGGTTCTTCTGACGGTTCCACAGATATACGAAGAGATACCGTAGAAGAGATGTGCTCACTCCTCGAAATCTTCACCGCCTGGAAATTCTACCAGCTCTTCTTTGAGCTCTGAGAGGTTATCTTGTATTAGCTTGGATTCCAATTCCTCATTTTTCTTTTCGCCCTTTCTTTCGTAATTTCGCTTTAGGAATTTTGACATACAATGCACCTCAATTTACATCTGCTACAATCACTATTAACCTTTTCGCAATGAATGCTTTATTATACTCTGGACAGAACACAGGGATTTATAGATGAAAAGATCAAACAGTAAAATATAATAACTACATAAGCATACGCCTGAAAGCATACAGAAAAGGAGAATGATCGCAAACTGTGGCTGACATCAACTATAATGCAGGGAAAATATGACCGGGATCACAGATGAAAATGCGGCAACAGACCTCTTTGATCTGATAGACGGCCATTCTGTACTTTTCACATATGGCGCTCGGACCAAGATGTCCGAACTGGCATACTGCATCATTTCATCCCTTCTGGAAACTACTGGTGCACCAATGTCTATGATCTTGTTTACGGAAAAAGGTCATGAAGCATGGGAAGAATTCAGATGCAACCAGAATTGGAATACAGGACTGGCACCAACAAATGACACCTCTCTCAAATATCCAGTAGGTGGTGTCACTTGCACAGACATGACAGAACTATTGATGAACATTGAATCTGAAATAGAAGCAAGGCAGTTACTATTCCTTGAAGATATGGCATTTCTACGATGGCGCCATAATAAGACCCCTTTTATGCGTTTTCTTGACTTGCTTTCCTCCCGCGTGAGGGAGAAACAAGGAACAATGATATGCACCGTCGCTCTTAATATGTTCGACACAGAAACGGAGAAACTTCTGCATACTGTATTTGACACCGTTCTTTTTGTAACAGAAGATGCTATCCAATTAGGACCAAAAAAGAGTAAGGATGATATACAATATAGTCTGAAGAACGGCAGACTTATTTTAAAGCCTGCTGTAAGCACCGATCTGAAAAAGATAAAGGAAATATTCAGTCTTAGCACAGAGGAGAAAAAAGAATTGGACAAAATAGTCCATGAACATATTGAAGAATTTAGAAGATCATAGGATCAAGGTACCAACAGCCTCGTTGCAATGGTACGCAGCTGTTGGCAGTAATCACAATCCTTTTCCTCTAATACCACCAGTTTCCGTGACCAGGTACGTGCCACCGTATCGTCAAAGGTCAGTGAGCCGAGAAGTGAGGCCCCCAGTTTTTTGCTGAACTCTGCCACTATTGCATAGATCTCATCTGATTTATCTCTGGGGGTCCTGTTAAAAAGCAGGTTGGATTTAGTACCGAGCTTTGAAGACATATTGGACAGAATATAAGTCCCTCTTATGTCCTGTATATCTATGGTAGAAACAATGGTGGCCCTGTCAGCTATATTCATGGTGAGCAGGCTGGATTTGTTAATACCGGGGCTGCAATCGAACAGGACATGGTCCACCTGTAACTGCCTCTTCAGAAACTTAATGATCTCAAGCATTTTATCTTTAGCCTCGCCTGGAGAATTGAACATTGAAGTTATATCCTCCTCGCAGGCTTTGGACGGAATAATATACAGATCCATGTTTTTATACGGTTTGTATATTATCTCAGTTATCTTGCATTCATCCTGCAGAAAATCCACCAATGTCGCAGAGAAATGAACATCAAAGAGAGAATGCAGACCGGGACCGTTCACGTCTGTATCAATGATACATATCTTCTGCCCTTGCTGAGCAAGATGGACACCCAGATTGCTCACAAAGGTTGTTTTCCCTGTACCACCTTTATATGAATGGAAGCTCAACAGCATTTTTTCACCCCAGGAGCTGATCTAGCTTGCTCTCGATCTCTTCCACTGCTGAGATACATTCATGCCTCTCTCCATCTAATCTCTTTTTCAATGAATAGAAGATCTTCTTACCTTTTCTGTCTCTCTTTAACCATCCGGACCTATAGAGTTCATTAAGGTATTTGTTCTCTATAGACCTATGACGACCCGTGATCTCACTTACTTCATCGGCAGTACATGAAACCAGACTGGATACTGCAAAAAGTGACTTGCGGATAGAATCGGGAACTGTAAGGAACAAAGCCATTTTATCATCTATCGGGGGAGATGATCTCATTTCGACTTCTGTAACTCTTGACTCCAGTTGCTTTAAACGATCATCAAGATCGTTCAGCAAAGCAATAATATCAATATCAAATTCTGGTACAGGCATGATGATCAACATTTAACGGATTTGAACGGGTTCTGCATTGTAAATATGATGTAAATATCGGAAATACATACTGCTCGTGCACAGCTGCAACAAAGCACATAAACATTTATTTCGATAAATATATAACTATCTAAACACCACAGATATTATAATAAGGTGGCCACATGCTATCTCCCACATACATACCAAATATGGATGCTATACTTCATGGTGGTCTTATGCAAGGATCAAGTATGTTGATAGCAGGTCCCACTGGAAGCGGACGCACCCTTACATGCCTACAGTCGTTGTTCACGGCTGCAAAAGCCGGTGAAAAGTGCATTTATATCACAGTACTGTCCGAACCTCCTGATAAATTGCTGCACATCGCACAGAACTACTCATTCTTTGATGATGGACCATTGAAATGCGGCAAGCTAAAATTCCTTGAACTGGATAGAGAGATACTTACAAAAGGAGATTATGCGATCCTCAAGTACTTTCATACCCTTGCCCATGATAATCCCAACAGGGTGGTCATTGACCCTGCAACAGTGTTACTCTGCATTTCACCATCCTTTGAGGACGGGAGAGAATTGCTTCCCTTAGAAAAAAGAGCTTTCTTTGTGAATTTGTTCCGAGCTTTCGCAGCCTCGGATACGCTGCTTATGATGACAGGGGATCTAACAGGAAGTGAGATCAACACCAGTATCCTGAGCCATCTTTCCGATGTGGTGATCGAACTGGGGAACCATGATAAAAACGATCATGATGAGCAACGATACATCAGAGTGATAAAATCCAGAGGAAAAGATTTTGTTGCAGGGAAACATGATCTCAAAATATCATTGGACGGAGCTACCATTTCATCCCGTGGCCCGCCCTGATACTGGAACGATCATAACTGCATACCGTTTCAGACATCTTTAAGTTCATGCCGGGTATGTTTCCGAATGATGTTCAAAAGCCTCATGCGTGCTATACTGATCTCCTGATCGCTAACTGAAGTTGAGAGTGTTTCAAGCAATTTGTCCACCAGTAAGATGTAATCTCTCTCTGTACCTGCATCCCTTAGTTGCTGAATAGCGCCTTCAGAAACTTCGGTGGTCCATTGTCTGTCAGAATAGTACGTCTTTTTATCAAGTTCTAGTTTCCTGCGTGCTACTTCATTATTAACACGTACGAAGATGAGCTCAACAGTATGGGGATCTCCCACAAATTCATTCATGAACTGCATAATATCCATGATAACAGCAAAATATGGGATCTCAGGATTTTCACTTTGCTTAAATGCCTGAGCTACCTCCTGCCGTAACTTTTTCCTTGTGCTTTGAAGCAAATGATCTGTGATCTGGTCAATAGCAGCCGAGCAATCTACAGCAGATATGGATTGTTCGGTATGTTGCACTTTAACAGGAGGCACATGATATTTACTGTATAATGTAAGCAGTTGTCTGCGCAGTTTCTGAGAATCTATGTTTGCCACATTATCCTCCATAAGATCTTTACTGAAAGATCGAGAGTCAAAACACACCATTTATTAGGTATTACATCGAACGCATCTACGCAATTCATTAAGCAGATGGTCCATTTCCTTTTCCATAACACCGGATAACATACCATCACACTTCCCAAGCAAGGTCTCAAACCTGTTAATATCATTACAGGGTATTACTTTACCCATATTAAGACGGAATTTTAGCGATTCATAAAGATCGATCAACTCAGGATATACTATCCTTGGATATCTGGTTGCTATCTCATGCCATAAAGCAACAGCTCTGGGATATGCCAGCATCAGATACCCTTCGTACTTTTGCCTGTAATTGCCAATGGGATCTGTAACCTCTGTAAAACCAAGCTTTTTACTGAAAAAGCTTGTAGCTTCAGGATTGTCTGGAATTGTGAGAACATTACCCCTAAGATAGTATACAGCTGTTGAGAACAAGACTCTGCCAATTCCACAGTTACGGAAGGAAGAATGAACTTCCATACTACGCAACAGGAATAAAGAAGGACTGACAACATTCATCTTGCCCTTTATCTCTTTTTCAGTCTGCTCCTCCAGTTTCTCAAATCTTGCAAATCCTATGAGCTTAGCATTTCCGGCTATGGACACAAATAGGAAATGACCTGATTCAATGGATCTCTTGAGAAGGAATGTATAAGGCATTCCAAACTTCTGATGAAAATAGATGAAACCTTCCCTGTCAGCAGCACCCACATCGATATCAAGAGTATCAACTGCCTCAGATGACATGAGAAGAGCATAAGAGATATCCCCTGCCTGGTGAATTTTCTCCATTTCCTGCATTTGCGCGATCTCCATAAGGTATGTTGTATCGGGCCACTTTTTATCCTTTGTTCGCACTGTAGTACAGGTACCTTCCTTTTCTGTGCGAAGTGACCGAACCCGAAGACAAAGCCTCATCCAATATCTGCATTAACTCTTTTTCATCCATTTTCACATCGGAGGATATAAGAGATCTATGAAGTTGTTTCAATGTCGATGGACCAGTATCAGCCAGGATGCTTACAACTACTCCTGAGAACTCATGCAAGTCATCCGGTTCATCCAGGTCAATGAACATATCACATTCAAAAGGATCAGGTTTATCTTCATGGATAATAACTTCCTCAATATCACCCAGATCTATGTACATCACATCTTCCTGCATGTCCGAACGTAGCTTTTGCAGTTGCTCCTGCAATGAAGCCACTTCTCTGGAAACACTCTCAATACCATGAACATCCGAGAATACAGAATCTACCCGCGAATAAAGTTCTGATACCATCAATGATGTTTGCTCTCTCAGATCATTCAAAGATGCAGCAAGAGCTGCAATTTCGGGCTGTGATGGTACAGCCTGGGAAATTTCAGAGGAGATCGAGAGAATTTCCTGAGCCACTACCTTGTTATCTGAACCTGATTCGATCAACTCGAGCTGTGAGCGAATAGTTTCCAGATTGCCATTTAGTTTCTTGAAAAGACGCGTATGCAAGTTTACGGCGTTCGAAAGGCCCGAGATCTGGTCCTTTATATTGATAATATCCTCTGATCTGGTCTTGATCTCCTCAAGTTGCTGGTTCTGTAACTGGGCCACGAATCCCATGTTCTCAGAAACATTGTTCAATTCCTGTAAATATTTGTTCACAAGGCATTCCAGATCCTTAAGACGATGATTATGCTCAGCTATTTTCTCAACTGAATATTCTCTGCTACCTGTTTCTACAAATGACCGGAAATCCCGGGATTCGTAGTTTGGCACATATTCTGCCATCCTTTTAAATATTTCTATATAGGTGCCATGGATCTGTTTTGTCGAAACCAGTCGGGACTGTATGGCCTGTGAAAGCTCTTTTACAATAAAGGTTCCCTCTTCGAACCGGAAGAAATCCACACCCGCACTGAACTCGCGAACAGTGTCCCTGACAGAATTAACGATATCTTCTGCTTCGCTTTCCCCATATATATTTAACATTGCGCCGTAAAGGTCATTCAATGTTTTTGAATAGGTGATCTGGAGCACATCCGGGGGGACCTTGGCAGCGTTGAGGGACTGACTGCTGAGGGCATCCTCCTCCCGTGCCACCCTGCTTAGTTTTTTGTGTAATGAATCGAACTCTTTTCTCAATTTAGATAGTTCTCTGTTCGAAGCCAGAGAAGAGATCTCATCTTTCAATGCGTTCAAAGAGCCGGAACTCTGCAAAAGACCTTCATCTATCTTCAACTGGACTGCAGAGAACCTATCTTCAAAATAAGCAAGTTTTTGCTGAATAAGCTGAAAGGCTGCATCGTCATACACGATGGGGGGTTTGTCTCCAGACGGTTGTTCAGCAACCTTTTGAGATAAATTGCCATCACCATTTGACCCGGGCACATCTGACTCTGCCAAAGAAGAAGCTGAAAGAGAGACATCTGTGACCTCTGCCTGGATATCAGGCTGATTTCCTGTGATGCCAGTTTCGCATGACCCGATGCAACATGAACCGTCTTCCAGCTTGTTTTTCAGATCAGTAACTTTTACCATACATCCACATCCGTTTTTATACACATCCGTTTTTATACACATCCGTTTTTATACAAAGGACTCAAGCTTTCTCTTGATGTCAGGTATCCACTCGGCCATACAAACATCAGCAATGTAATCACCATGTAGCGGACGTATCTGGTCATTGATCACCAGTTCCAGCAGCAATGGCCATAATTTTTCCGTCATCCATTTAGGAGAAGAGGCAATTTCATTGAAAGCCATAGCTAGAACCTGATCAACTTCTCCGCGTCCCATAACACCTGTTATCTTCTTTTTGATGTCGCTAAGTATCTCCATATTCTTTTTATATTCAGAAGACTGCGTGTACATTTCATTGAATACGCATTTAGCAAGTTCCTTTAGTTCTCTTGAAACATCTTCCGGGTATTTGGAGAGCTGAGCCTCCGTCATAGGCCTTTGCTCGAAAAGGTGCTGCATGACATCCCTTGTGATCTCTATTTTTCGCATGTTCTGAGAAAGGTCTATCTTCTTAGTGAACAATGAGATCAGCAATGCGCCTCTTCCCACAGATGAGAAGATCACAGTGCCGAAATCATATTCGATCACTGATTGCTGCAAACCCATGGAGAGTTGCTGGCTTATATGCAGCAAGTTGCTGGTAATGAGATTTGTCAGTTCGAATATCTTAGGGCCAATACTGTCCGGGATATACGAAGCATATATCTTTCCATCGACTCCTGCAAACAACAATATATCCACATCGCTTGTTTCGTAGGTCCTCTTCAACTGGGATACCAATGCGAACTTTAGCAGAGATACGTCCCCAAGGTCCTCTTTTGTTTTTTTGACTGCCATCGGCACCACATCAGATATGCTTATTTCACAAGCTCTTCAAGTTCCTTAAGCTCCTCGATATCAATAAGACCTTCAGTCTTCTGTTTTGGAACAGCGTATATCTGCTCTTGACCAGCAAGAGTCTTTTCAACATCTGCAAGGAAAGCAGACTGCCCCCCTGCATGCTCGGCGATGTGCTGAGCTTCCTGTTTACGTCTTTCAATGTCCTCTTTTCTAATGGAACCGGTAAGTCCCTGGGATTCAAAGAATATCTGGAGAGTTTCCTTGGGCGAGAAGGAATATGCCCAGTTCTTCTTCACATATTCTATACGTTCAAGCAGGCTTTCAGAAGCACCGAGGTCAGCTGCCGTCCTGATCGCTTTGTCGAACATATCATCATATTTATTTGCATCTTCAGCTGAAACAACAGGAGTGGTCCTTACAACAACGCCTATTCCACGGACGAATATATATGGATAGACCTCTTCCCCGTGTCTTGTTGCACGCATTTTAATGATCTCAAGAGCCCGGTTAAAAGCACCGCCGATAGGCCTGTAGGAAAGATGGACAGCGCCGTCGGACATATAGATAGGGATAAGCACATCCTCACCTACCGTTTCTCCCGGAGCTGCATGTTCTTCAGTAGTTATTAGCACCGGGCCAAGCTGCTTCAATGTATAGAACAGTTTCGTGATGATATCCCTCTGTTCCTGCTTATCCTGAATGGCCCAGATAAGTGGAGTAAGGGGGTCAATGACCACACGTGTCTTTACAGCATAATCCTTATTAGCTTCCACAAGTGCCGGCAACTGTTCATCGACCAGCTTAACAAAGTCCTTTCCTTTAGAGTGGAAGAAGAAAAGTTCTTTGTTGTAGTATCTGTCTAAATTGAAACCCAGCATGCGGGCTTCCCTGAGGATCTGTTCCGCTGGCTCTTCCATGCTGACATAAAGAGCATTTTCCCCATGTTCTAGACCATAAGCAAGATACTGCATTGCAAAAGTGGATTTGCCGGTACCACTTGAGCCTACGACCAGCAATGTGGTCTTATCCCGCACACCACCTTCTATAACCCTGTCCAGGCCTGCTATGCCTGTGGGGATCCTGATCTCTTCGCTCATAACAGTCCCTCCAGCTTAGGATCATTTTCAATATCCAAGCTACGATTAATCTGACCGTTCTCCACAGAGAGTATAAGCGACTCGTTTACCTCGAAAGGATAACCCAATTCAATGTAAATGACCTCAACCGAAGATCCGCATATCAACATAAGATCAGTTACTTTGACCCAACCGGAATCTACCTTACGTACAACATCCTTGAGAAAAATATCATTAGATCTTGTATCGACCATCAGGCATTCTCCTCTATAATGAGAACTGTCAGTAATGACACGTACCATCTCTCCAATAAATCGGGAGATAAGGTCACATTTATCATTTCGTGAATCACAAACCATGTTCAAGCCTCAGTTTTGTTTTTTCATCTTCGCTATGAGCTCAGCAAAGCTTCCTGCATTCTTTGCTTCATCCTTGATCTTCGATGCCTGTTCCTGGAGCGAAGGAGCGGGGGGAACAGATGATGATGGCGATACAGACGGTGCAGACGGTATAGAAGGAGCCTGCGACACCGCTTGAGCAGGGGACGGCACAGACTGTACCTTTGAAGCCATTTCCCCAAAAGCAGCGCCAAAAGCACCATGCTTGGAAATAATGCATCTGAGCTCCTCTGCTGTCTTCCATGGGGGATCGAATATTTTTTCTTTTACCGGCATACTGCCCGCAAATTGCATGTAAGCTTCACCGATGTCAGAAAGCTTGCCTCTATCAAGAAGTTTATAGATGGTAAGTATCTCTACCCTGCTGACAAGCTCAGACTGTTCCATAGCCGGAGGTCGTTTACCGGAGAGGATCAATCTGTCATTCTCATCAAGGAGTACCTGATATGCAGAAATGGGCTGTAAGGATACCTTGAACTTACAA
Source organism: Methanomethylovorans sp. PtaU1.Bin093 (assembly GCF_002067275.1). Taxonomy (GTDB): domain Archaea; phylum Halobacteriota; class Methanosarcinia; order Methanosarcinales; family Methanosarcinaceae; genus Methanomethylovorans. The sequence continues at coordinate 24,679 of NZ_MVQX01000049.1, forward strand.
ACTGCTCCACTGTCTTTTACACATTCTGTTTCCTCGACCATACATTCCAGCTCTAGCTCCTCTTTGAAGAAACGGTGCAAAGCATCCGTGGTAGCTACGCACACTTTCTGGTTATGGAGAGCAGGATAGATGTTACAAACAGGACAGCCTGGAACTGCGAACACATAATGCATAGGCGCATATCCTATAAGCTGCATGTCCCCCAGACCGACATCCTTGAACAAGCGCATCATAAAACCATACAAAGGAGTGGACCTGATCGATTCTATGGTATGCGCACGCAGGAAAACACGAGTATCTTTCCAGGGTACTTTTGAGATCGGGAATCTGGTGCTGATCGTTTCCTGTATCTTCAACATGGTACCAAAAGCACCAAGAGACTGAGCAAAACTGCCACCTGAAGCCATTGGCGGAGGACCACCTGCCTGTGAGGTCATAAAAGGAGGCAATCCCGGAGGCATATCGCTCATATCAGAACCCTCCTGCTAAAGAAAATATATGAGAGATAACCATTACATCATCTCCTTGAGCTTTGTCATACCCTCTTGGGTCAGTTTTCCCATTGTGTCACAAAGTCCCTGATCCCTGAGGTTCTTAAAACTGCCAGTAAGGGTCTCATTATCTGTCCCTATAAGGAAGGAAAGTTTCTTCATATCATTGATCCCTGTGTAGAGCATATAGAGCAGTTTCTTGTCAATATCAGAAAGGGACTGAGACCTCGGGGGAGTGCCACACATTGGCTGGAGATAAGCTTTCAAAGTGTTAATCACTGCTTCATTACCTCCCAACAACGCCACTGATGATGCATATGAATCAGCGCTTACACTGGAAGGCTGCAGGTAGTCGATGATCAGCACATGGATCGTACCTATGCCACGCTGCGCTTTCAGGCGAATGGTATTTGGAACCTCTCTTCCCACCATAGTGATGTTCCTGAGTGGAATAGTGAACCAGCCTTTACCTTCCGAGAACCATAGATTAAGGTTAGTGAGATAAAGTACTCCTTTCTCCCAGTTATCAGAGTAAAGGGAAGTTCCCATAATGACAGCCTTGAAGATGTAATTGAGATCTACTTTTGCAATACCTTGCTCCTGTGCCATATTTTCCCTGTATATATTTAGTGTTAAATTATAATAATATAATATATAGTATTGTTCTAATAAAATAGTTTCTATTCGTTTGCCGGTTAGTGAGGCAAATTAAAACGTGAAACAGAAAAAAACAGAAAAGTAAAGATATCACTTATTTTTTAAGAAATATCTTTCATTTCCGCATGCAGTGCATATAAAAAGAAAACCTGGAAAACTGCCTGAGACAGCATACTTATGTGTCATGTATTCACCACAGCTGCACGAGCTCATCATTTTATGCTCCTTTAAAAATTCTCTGCTATTGGAAGAAATTGTGTCCGGAGCAAACTGATCAATAGGACTGCAACCGGAAGAGGAGGGTCGTACACTATGAACATCTGCTTCCGTCTGGGACCCAGCTTTTAATATGTCATGCTCCACGGTATCTCTGACCACCGTACTATCCTGTGAAGTCATTATTTCAGGATCCTGAATAGAAACTGAAGCAAATGCAGGTCTGAATACATCTTTTATAGAAAGTTCTTTCTGGCTTTCTAATATTCCTCCTTTGTTTATTTTGAGTTCAGTAGAAATACTCTTTGATTCATGACCTTCGGGAAGGATAAGATATCCAGGATAGCTACTAAGGTCCACCGGGCAATTTTTTGTCGGTTCCTGGAAACCCAGAGACAAGAAAAAAGCCTTTGCTACAGAGTTTACCGGCTTGGTCAGCATATGTCCCGGACAGGCCTTGAAGCTTAGCAAGAATAAGGCTTTACCGATACCTTTACGTGAGATAGAAGGAGACACTTCGATCCCTCGCAGCACGTGGACAGACCGTCCATCCCTGGCATCCTGATTCCATCTTTCTGTCATTACCCAACCTACGATGGTGACATCTTCTATTCCAACTATAAGCGTCACTGATTGTCTTTTGAGCCAACTGCTAAAGTTACCCATGTAGTCGCTCATTCCCAGATGTTTATTGAAATAATCGAAACTGCCTATCTTAAGCTTATCAAGTTCATATGGGTATTTCAGTTTGAAGAACCTCAGTCCACCATCATAGCAAGCAAGATCTATCATATAAGCACCAAATCGGATATGTTAAATTTCCCAGTAAGATGACATCAAATTCTTAAGTTCATTAGCTTGTTCTCAAATATGCGTCTGCAGGAGCTCTGGCAGGAAGCCAGTAAATGCATTTGATCAACCTCATCTTTAGTATACCTGTTACATGCCAATGCCTGTAATACCATCCACCAGCAGGCCAATGCCATCGTGATAACCACCCTCCAGCAGTGCAATGGTACGCCATCTCCTGCAAATATTAGAAACTATGACATAATAGCCATCCACCACCATTTAGCGAACTCAGTTGTACAAAGGAAAAATAATCCTTTGTATGCACACGCAGAATATCCGGATCATAAGCACTTACAGGACTCAGAACTTTGCAGTTATTGTTTTCAAGTACTTTGTTATCCCTCAAATGCTGCATGATCCTTTGTAACCTTGCAGGGTTTTCCGGACTTGGAAAACCTTTCAGCATATAATCATGAAGCTCGTGATCTGTATTGGATATGACACCTGTGCTGCGCATTCTACCTCTTTATTGGTCCTGAATTCCTAACATTTCCTTAACATAAGAGATCTTTTTTTCTGTCTCTTTCATGACCGATCTCTGCTGATTCCTTTCATATTCCGTAGCTTTAAGAGTATCAGCTATAGGATCAGGTAGTCCAAGCAATGAATTGATTACCACATGAGTAAGATGCCCATTGAACTTGTGATAGCCTCCTTCCATTACCAGCACAAAGTTCCCGTTCATGACAGACATGATCTTCTTTGCCATCATGTGATAACCTGCAGAAGTAAGGTTCAGCTTTATGTGCTCTTCCTTGTAATAGGCATCGAACCCGCAGCTGCATATTACAAAATCCGGTGAGAAACTATGCAAAAGAGGCATCACCAATTCATCAAAAGCAAAAGCATATTCTTCATCTCCTGCTCCCACAGGCATTTCCACATTTGCAGTGTAACCTATACCTGGCCCTTCTCCGGTCTGGGAACTAAAACCCCTGCGAGGATAGAAATCATGCGGGTCACGGTGCAATGATACCACCATAACTGTGGGGTCATTGTAGAATATCTCCATAGTGCCATCACCGGCATGAGCGTCCCAGTCAATTATCATTACTTTTGAGATACCTTTTTTCTTCTGCAGATAACGAGCCAGGACAGCTACGTTATTAAAAATGCAGAACCCTCTGTACTTATCCACGCCTGCGTGGTGACCCGGAGGCCTGATCATCACCATGGATGCAGAGTATTGTCCTGATAACACAAGTTCTCCGGCCTGTATGGCAGAGCCCACGGCAAGTCCTGCAACTTCAAATGTATTGGATGTCATGTAGGTACTATCACCCAGGAAACCCCCGCCTGACAGGGAGTATGATCTGACGAACCTGACATACTCATCGGAATGCACCAGTAAAAGGTCCTGGTCTGAAACAGGATATTTACCTGTGATAAGATCACACCTTTCACCGAAAACACCACTACGCTGCAGATAATCCATGGCCCTTGTAAGGCGCTCGGGACGTTCCATGTCCTGTACATTAGTATTTTTAGGCAAATGTGCGATATGGGCTTCAGAATAGAGCACAGCCACTTTTGCGGGTATACCTCTATCACCTTTTGGAGCCTCTTTTAATTGAGTATCAAAGGACGATGGTTTTATATCCCTATTCGTTTGTTGCGGAGGAATATGCCTTTCAGCCGCTGCCATGCGCATAGTTGCAACCCGTGGAAGCTCTTTCTTCTTCATTTCGGACGCAATTGAATCCAGCTTATCCATAATGCTGACAATGTCCTCGGTCACGGGAAGCTTGTCACCCATGTCCCTGGCAATGCCCTTTGTGATCTTATCTGGGGAATGTGCTTGTTTTTCTCTGTCCGGAACTGATGTTTCTCTTCCTTTCCCGTTTTGGACAAGAACGGCACTTTCTTTTTCCTTATCTGGAACAGACTTAATTGCATCTTCTTTCTTTTTCAATATTGTGTTCGATCTTGGATCGATCGCTGATCGTCCAGCTGGCTCACGAACAATTGCACTTGTATTTGTAACTGTATGGGACAGAGGAAGAGAAGCTTTTGCAGGAACGTCCGGCTGCACCAGAGGCTTGGGACATTCAAGTTTTAATTCGCAGGACTCATATGACACTTCCTCAAAACTGGTGGAGGCCAATTCGCTCAGTTTATTTTGCCATTCCCGTCCAGGATCTGTTCCTGCAGACATAACAGATGATCGTTGCTCCTGTTGAGCGGGCACGGCATCATTTACAGATGAACTAGCACAGTTCTTGAGATCAGTACAAACTACAGTATCCTCTGCACTTCCTTTTTCTGGTGAGATGACGATCTTTTGCACAACAGACCTTAGAGAAACATCATCCTGATCTTTTACCATACTTTCTGAGCTATCGTTAAAACGTAATGCTATCAGCTTGTTAAGTTTTGACATAGCGTCCTTTGCATCATATCCTTTTTCCAGACCACCAGTTCCATCTTCCTTGACCACAATGCCTCCATGCATCAGCATTCATTGAACCGGGACCCATACCGTATCCATAGTTCCGGCATATTTGGTGCCCAGATACTCGAACACAATGGTGGGCTCTTCCACCCCAAGCCATCCTTGCATCTTGGGAACAAATGTCCAGCTTTGCTTCACTGCCTGACCAGCAGGTATGGAGCCGAAGAAAAGAGAGGTCTCTTTGATATCCACAGTATTAGGGAATCTTGCTTTTACAGCGAATTTCTCGTATGGCTGCTGAGAGAAGTTCTTTACCCATACATCAATAGTTGTCTTCCCACCTGCCACAACTTGTTGTGAAGGAACGATCCTGATGAACTGGACAAGAGATTCCTTCGGCATGGGAGTAGCATTGCTGGTATCCACGGTCCTGCTGCTATTCTTGTGTTTTTGTTTTTCCTTCTGGTTCAGATATATACCAGAACCGAAAAGCATTACCGAAAATATACTTATGGGCACAGCGTTCTCTGTGATAGGATCAATGGGAGTTTCCGGAACCTCGATGGTCACAAGATCATCTTCAGAGAGTTCAAGGGGACCAGAGAAAGCGACCCTGATTATGATCCATCCAAGTTCTGTGTACTGAAGCTTGAAGTATACAGGAAGAAGACTTCTTTCGATCTCTTTACCATCACCATCGAGTTTTGCCACTGTGCATTCCGCCGTAGCAACCGCAACATTGTCAGTGTGCTCTTGTGAAGTGATCACCACTTCTTTAAGCCCGCCTGGAGAGAATTTCTTGTTCTTGAATGTCATCTCTATGCTGGCAGGGACCAGAAAATCCTTGCCTTCATACATACTGAAAGCCAGATCACAGTCATCTGCATTCACAGCTTCCAGGAATTCAATGATCGTGGTGTTCACTGCATCTGAAGGCTCCTGGCTTGAACAGCCACTTACGTAGATGGAAAAAATGAAAATGAACAATATGAGGAATAAGTTTGGATATCTCATTTAACTCATATTATAATAACACAAATATATTATTTAACGCTTTCTTCTCATGTAAATAACAAAAATGACCAGAATCAATTCAATACCTATCAGAAGAGGCAGAACATATCCACGTTCATAAAAGTGGGGATTTCGGAACTCTACAGTAGTGGCATATTCAAATGTAGATCTGTTACCCACCATAAAGCTGCGTACACCACTTCTACCTTCCAGTTCTACCGGATCATCCTTCACTATTGTGACATTGTCCAGTCCATCGTTAGAAACAAGTATTGTGCCTTCAGGCAGGCTTATGCTCATCCTCTCTATGAGAGGATGACCAATGATCCACAAAGAATGTTCACCTGCCCCAAGCTCAGGAGTAATACCATATTTAATGGTCGTATTAACATAAAGAGGGTCCTGGGTGACATTTCCTGTTGCATTGTACAAATTAAGAGAGATGGAATCCATGTACAAGGTTACATTACCATCATTCACCTTTACATATTCCATGAACTGTGAACTTCTTGACGCAAGATATGATTCTTTAAAAGAAGCGATCTCAAGTTCCGTCACCTGAGAATCGTTATCAGCGTCTAGAGATAGTCTGAATTCAAGTGCATCACTTAAATTGTATGTTTCAAATATGGTCAATGTAAGACCATCTTTTTCCAGTTGCACATCATTCTCATAAACGGCTTCTGCCATTGCCTGAGAAACTAAAAGTAGCAATACTATAAAGAGAATCGATCCTTTCGGGATATTAACACCTTCTGATAAAAAAAAGTGATAGCACCTTAGGGATATAATTGTATGGTTTCCCTGGTGCCGTAGGAAGAAGGAGTAACAAGATCTACACTTGTTACAGTTCCAGCTTCCGGAGTAAAGACCAGGCTCACCGTTGTTCTTGGCCCAATATCAAGAGTTGAATCTTTCTGGGAACCGCTCGTAGTTACAGGGCCAATGGTCGTATATCCAAGGTCTCCACCTGAAACTGTTGACACATAGATCGTCACGAGGTCCCCAGTGTTCATAATAGGAGAGCCTTGCGAAAAGGATACGTCCTCATCACGGATCTTGGACACAGTGAAAAAGTACGCTGCATTGTCTCCAGGAGAAGCCTGGGTAGAGGTCAGCAATTTTTCCAGATTAGTATCTGCGCTTGCACTGCTTGAAAAATCACTCATCGCAGTTCCATATGACTTTTCGTTGTTACCATATATAAGATCATTATTGTTGGCCCCGTCTGAGATGGAAATAACCATCTGGTTAAGATCGACCGGAGAACTGCCGACATTAAGTCCAACTTTCATCTTAAGGAGAGAGATGTTCTCAGCCATGGATGTTGAACTATTCTTAGCCCGTATACCTTCGATGCTTTTTACCACCAGATTGGACGAAACTTCCTGAGTGGCCTGTTTTCCGGTAGACTGTGCCTTTTGCTGCAACACACCGGAAGTTTGTATGAGCACAGAGGCAGCGACTGCAGCTATAAGTACCATGGCTATGAAAATGATAAGAGTACCAATGCCTATCTGGGCACTGGTATTATCTCTTAAAGAGGATCTTTCTCTGGCCATTGTATTGCCTCTTTTTGCTCACTGCCTGATCATGGATACAACTGCACTGTTTCCTTAACACCATAGGATGAAGGTGTCACGAAATCAGCATTTGTCACTACACCAGATTCCGGGGTCAGGATGATATTGACAACAGTCCTTGGCACCAGGTTAAGGCCGGATGGTTTAAGGACCCCTGAAGTACTCGTGGTACTCACATAGTCATATCCAGCAGAAGCTGCTGATGATGAAGTTGTTGCTATGTATACGTTTATAAGGTCACCAGTGTTCATCACTGGATTAGACTGAGAGAAAGAGGCATCTTCATCCCGTATCCTATCTACGGTAAAGTAATGGTCGGCGTTGTTAAAAGTACTGCTTGCCGTAGTATTAGCTGTAATTAACTTCTGAAGATTTGTGGCTGCACTGTCACCAAAACCATCCATTGCTCCATCTGCTGCACCTACAGTCGCATATGACTTTGAGTTGCCTGCATATACTAGGTTATTGGCAGTGGTACCATCAGTAATAGAGATAACTACCTGGTTCACATCCACGGATTGACTACCTACATTCAGACCAACTTTCAGCCTTAAAAGATCGATAGTTGATGACAGAAGTACGGCACTATCCTTGGCGCGTACGCCTTCAATGTTCTTCACTATAAGATTGGAAGATACTTCCTGGGTTGCCTGCTTGCCAGTTGACTGAGCTTTCTGCTGCAGAGTGCCGGATGTCTGAATGAGCACTGCTGCTGCCACGGCTGCAACCAGCACCATTGCAATGAAGATGATCAGTGTACCAATACCCACCTGAGCATTGGTATCTTTCTTCATAAAGAGTATTTTGTTTGCTTTCATCTACAATCCTCTAATAAGATAATTTGGTAGAGTTTTTATATAAAAATAATAGTATATATAATGTGTGGTTGAGAATCTCAAACTAAAAACTTCAAATGCTTCTTGCGTAACAAATATATATAAAGTATAAAATATAATTGTTTACTTAACTGGGGATGTAAATGACAGCAGGATTGATACTCAATGCAACGATATGTTTTGCAATAACTGTGTCTTCATTCGCTTTTGCATGGGTGCTTGCAAGCAGTGAACACAAACATAATGATAAAAGTAAGCCTGCTCTATGGGCCCTAGTGATCCTCTGGTCACTGGTAGCCTTAACATACCTGCCAACTACTATCCGTATGATAGCGGCAGCCACAGATCATCCATCCCTTGACCTGATCATGTATAACCTTGCAGCAGTACCTTTTTCAATGGTCACTGTTCCACTTGTGTTCTTTATACTATATGTGATAACAGGCAACCAGAAAATTAGTGGATACATCTCTTTCTTGTTCACGCTTTTTGGGGCAGCATACCTGGCGTTCCTTTACTCTAATGGTGTCATTGGACCCATTATGACCGAATACTCCTCAATGTTCAGCATCAACAGTGATATTGCCATTAATATATATCTTGTTGGACTTTTTGTGATCCCTACAGCAATGATACTGGGAATGATGATGCTGATATTCCTTCAACGTATGCCGCGTCATCTCAGATATAGGACAGCACTTCCGCTGGTAGCCATATCGTTTGTCTTTGACTTTATGCTTACGGACATGATCACTGATATAGATGTAATGCAAATGGCATCAAGGATCTTTGTCCTTATTGGCACCGTTCTGGCATTCCTCGCTTATTTCCCCCCAACAACATTGCAAAGAACACTCGGAATAAAGGCATCTCAGAATGAGAAATATGAGCAGGAGGATGAAGAGGAGGATGAAGAGGAGGACGAAAATGGCCTTTGAGATAGATGTAGAAATGGAACAGAAAGTTGCTGATTTCTACCAATCGCTTGGTATCAATCAAGGCCCAGGAGATATCCAATATAGACTTATCCTGCTTGTTCTCAACAAGAACGAAGGAAAAGTTACAGAGTTTGCTGATATAAGGGAGTATACTGACCGCTTTGCTGACAAAGGAAGTATTGGAAGCAAAATGAAAACGGTCTTTCAACTGGAGGGATTGGTCGAGAAGGTTAAAAGAGGAGGATATACCATCACTGACAAAGGGATCATAGCTGCCAATTTCCTCAAAGATACCACTGATTTCTATAAGAAGACAAAACGTATGGGAGATATTATCGAGAGAATGCCCTGAAGCAGCTTCCAGTGATTTATCAATGATCTGGAAAATATCGACCCGCAACAATCACTTATTCTTCCGCCTAAAAGCATTGCTTTAGAACTATGGACCAAAGGTCCCGGGTCTTAACTGAAATGAGCACTTGTAAAGCCATTTGGATCAATAGCAGTGACATATATTTTTTCACTATAGGAGTAGAAGAGTTTTAGTGTGTGTTGTAACAATGATCGGAATATAACTGATTTAATTCTTGTAGCGAATTTGTGAAGAGAGTTCCAGATCAAAATCTGGAACTCCCATTAAATCTATGATTTAATGGTATAGTATAATATGGAACTTGTTTTAGTCCGATTCTCAGCTTCAATTTGTCCATTAATTCTACAAGTTCAACAATACTCCTGTAGTCCATATTGAGATATCCTTTCAGCAAAAGCAGAGCCAATAGCTAGTGTTGTGTATATGTTCTTTTGGAATATTTGCAACTATAGATCGGCAGGTGTGATTTTCCTGATACAGCTAGAGCTGTATCAACAAACTTTAAGTACTTATTTGACAAAACACAATCATCC
>NZ_MVQX01000050.1 GCF_002067275.1 Methanomethylovorans sp. PtaU1.Bin093
CGGAGATATTTGCCGGATTCGCCTATGGTGGTCTTATCGGTGACATATTCCACAAGTTCTTCGGCGGTCATATTGAAAGGGAAATCGTATAATGCGAGCCTAAATCCGAATGCATGGCAGATGGGAGCTGCCCTGGCTATGGCACGGTAGTGAGCATCAAGTACTTTGATCTTGTCGTAGGTGTTGATGATTCCCATTGTCAGCATATTCTCCTCTCCGCAGTTCCAGAAGCATAACAGCTTGTTTGCAGTTGTTAAACCTGTCGCAACCTGCACAATCGGTCCACAATTCCTTTTTCATATTGTTTTCCAGCGTGACAAATCCCACTTTTTCAAAAAAGACCGGAGCGGTGGTCCGCACATATATACACTCCTGACCTTTGCACAGGGTAAGCCCAAGTGCCCTGACAAGCAAAGCACCTATACCTTTTCCTCTGTAATTAGGGTGGACTGCAATGGTATGCAGCTCAGGGCATTCCGTATGCTTGAAGCAGGCAATACCAATGATCCTGTTTTCCAGCGTTGCCACAATAAAATCGTTGTATTCCAGTCCATCCGTATCCAGAAAATATGTGGAAGCAATGCATTTGATATCCTGCATATCCTGCTCTGTGGCAGACCGGATGGCAACATCACCTGATGATAGTTTCATCCAGACTTCCACTCCTGAAACCTTCGAGATCAAGGGCTACGTAATGAAACCCGAGTCTTTTAAGCTCATTCACAATATCTTCTTTCCTTTGCAGCACAACAGGAAGATCAGAAGGCTTTACTTCTATCCTTGCAACATCTCCATGGTCCCGGACCCTGAATTGAGTAAGACCCATGGTCGATAAGTATTCCTCTGCAGACCTCACTCTTGCAATGATCTCATATGTGATCTTCTTACCGTAAGGAACGCGTGATGCGAGACACGGTGAAGAAGGCTTCCGGGCAACCGAAAGCCCCATATGTTCTGCCATTTGCCTGATCTCCTCTCTGGTCACCGAGAACTGCAGGAAAGGGGACACCACCTTATCAGCCATTTCCTCAACAGCCTGCATGCCAGGGCGACGTCCCTGCATTTCAGTGATGTTCGTACCCTCTGTCACAACTGCATATCCCTCCTCTTCAGCAACCCTTAGGAGGATTTCAAGAATGGCTCGCTTGCAGTGGTAACACCTGTCGGGAGAGTTCGCTACGAAACCGGGTACATTGAACTCATCAAAATCCACTATTTTGTGTCTTATCCCGATCTCTCTGGCAACATCTTTTGCCATTTGCAGCTCCCCTGCCGGCAGAGAGTGCATATTGATAGTGGCTGCCAGTGCATTATCCTCCAGCGCTTCATAGGCAAGGGCGGCAAGGACGGAACTATCCACTCCGCCTGAGAATGCCACCACCACGCTCTTCTTTGAAGCAAGCGCTTCTGTTATCTGTTGCATTTTGTCAAGGAACATCTCTAATGTCTATCTAAGAAGATGTATATCTACACCTCGCAGACCACTAAAGATAAAATACTGCGATGCTATAGTAACCATCGCGACCGGTGATAAATGATGAAACTTTTCGGAACGAATGGAGTAAGAGGCATAGCTAATGAGTATATGACGCCTCAGATGGTAATGGATATTGTAAGAAGCCTGGGTACATATATGGGTAATAAAGGCACCGTTGCCATTGGAAGAGATACCCGGATTTCCGGCGAAATGCTGAAATCTGCTGCGATCGCAGGTGCCTTGTCTTCCGGGCTCACAGTTATAGATGTAGGTATTGGCCCGACCCCTTCAGTACAGTACTACGTAAGGGACCACGCCGATGCAGGGATAGTGATCACGGCGTCCCATAACCCCAGGGAATACAATGGTATTAAGTTAATAGCCGGTGACGGCACCGAGATGTCCAGGGAAGACGAAGCAAAGATCGAAAAGATATATTTCTCCAGAGAGTTCCAGCCAGCCACTTGGCAGCACACGGGGGATCTCAGGCACGACCCCAACGCAAATGCCCTTTACATGAAAGGCATCATGAACGCTATAAATGCCGATGTTGTCAGAGAGAAGAAGTTCAAGGTCATAGCGGATACAGGATGTGGAGCCGGTTCCCTTACTTTGCCTTTCCTGCTGCGTCAGCTGGGTTGTGAGGTGATAGCCATCAATGCGCAGGCAGATGGTACATTCCCATCGCGTAATCCTGAGCCCACTCCAGATGTGCTTACACAGCTCTCAGAACTTGTTATCAAAGAAAAGGCACAGATGGGGGTGGCTCATGATGGTGATGCTGATCGTGCTGTGTTCTTCGATGAGAATGGAAAGTTCATCGATGAAGAGGTTTTGCTCGCAATGATGGCAAAATACGTGTTGCAGCAAAAGAAAGGAACACTTGTGACCCCCGTAAGCTCGTCCCAGAGAATGCTGGATGTTGCAAAAGAGGCAGGAGTGGACCTAATATGGACTGCCGTAGGTTCTATCAACGTAGCACGCAAGATGATGGAAATTGGAGCTGTGTTTGGCGGCGAAGGCAATGGAGGACTTATCTTCCCGGAGCATCAGTATTGCAGGGATGGTGCTATGTCCTGCGCCAAGCTGCTGGAGATCATGGCTGGCGGAAAGAAGCTTTCTGAAATGGCAAAGAGCGTGCCCACGTATTTCAACTCTAAAACAAAGGTCGAATGCCACGATCCAAAGGCGATCATGGAAAAGCTGAAGGCAGAGGTTACTACCGGGCAGATGAAAGTCGATACTACGGATGGTGTGAAGATCTGGTATGAGGACGGATGGGTGCTGATAAGGCCATCTGGCACCGAACCGATCATACGCATATTCGCAGAGTCCGGGACAAAAGAAAGAGCTGCAGAACTGATGAATAATGGTGTGCAACTGGTGGAAAAGCATGCATAAGCTTGTCTTATGCTTTTCCCCTTGACTCACCGAGTACTATTCCTGTGGCTATAAGATGGGCCACTCTCAGAGGTTCAGGGATATTGCTCCTAGTGGCCGTGAGCTTTACTATATTTGCTGCAGATTGCGCTTCTATACCTGCACATTGGATGTAGAGAGGGTTAGATCCAGGTTTTGTTCGTACTTTTGTGATGCTTCCAGCTCTAAGTATGATATCCATTCTTTTTTTTGGCTCTGGGAGGTGCAACAAGGCATCTTCTATTTTCCTGAGATCAGGATATGCCCTCATGACCGCCACTACGGGAATTTCTGTAAGTTCCCAGATACGATTAATGTCCACCGGGTTGAAACCACCATAAGTCACCCCATCGAGCATAATGACCCGTATCTGTCCAAAGTGTTTACTGGACTTAACCATCTCCACAATGGCTTCCGTACTATCCATACCATCTCTTGTGACATGGGCCCTCATAACACCATCAAGCCACTCTCCTCCCCTGAAAAAGGCTCCAACTATCAATATTTGATCGCCGATCAATGCAGAATCATCTATAGCAAGTACCCTTATCTCACTTTTTATATGGAATGACCTATACACAAGAACGGACCCTCCGCCAATAAAAAAAAACGATCGACAACCACGGGACATCAGCCGAACATTGTCTGTGGTTGATCGGTTATTACCTGAACCGAATATTTTACAGGTGACATTACTTTCTTCACCGATCTTAAGAAATGTTCCATTTCCACCTGTTCTTTATCTTCTCTGACAGCAAGCATGCCTGCTTCCATGGCAACAGCACTAAGGTCAGCACCGCTCACTCCTTCAGCAAGGGAGGCAAGCTTCTTGAAATCAATGTCTTTTGCGATCTTCATTTTTCGGGTATGGATCCTGAGGATCAGTTCCCTTGCATTGGCATCAGGCATCGGCACATTAACTATTCTGTCAAATCTGCCGGGACGCAGTATGGCCGGGTCAAGCACATCCAGACGGTTAGTTGCAGCGATTATGCGCACTTCTCCACGGTTGTCGAACCCATCCATCTCGGCAAGAAGCTGCATAAGTGTGCGCTGTACCTCACGATCAGCGCCATTCGTATCATTAAGACGCCTTGAAGCTATGGCATCCAGTTCATCTATGAATATGATAGATGGGGCCTTCTTCCTTGCCATGGCAAAGATCTCCCGGACAAGTTTTGCTCCATCTCCTATGTATTTTTGGATCAGCTCAGAACCCACTACCCTAATAAAAGTAGCTTCTGTCCTGTTGGCAACTGCCTTTGCAAGCAGGGTCTTTCCTGTACCAGGCTCCCCAAATAGCAACACCCCTTTTGGCGGTGATATGCCGATCCTCGCAAAAGCCTCCGGTTTAGTAAGCGGCAGTTCAACGGATTCTACTATTTCCTGTACTTGCTCATCAAGACCGCCGATCTGGTCATAATCCACATCCTGTGGATCAACCACTTCCATAGCATTTACCATAGGCTCCTCTGTGAAAGGTATAACGTCCACTACGGCAAGTGTCTGCTGGTTTAAAGCCACGGTAGCACCAGGTACAAGGGTTTCGTCATCTATGAACTGGGACACTCCCACCAGGAATTGAGGACCAGTACTACTTTTCACAAGTACTTTGTCACTCCCTATGAGGTCGATCACGGTTGCAACTACAAGAGGCGCGGTCTTCAATCGGTCTATTTCAGCCTGCATCCTGCGAACTTCGCGCTCAAATTTGAGTTTCTGGCTTTCTACGTATCTTTTTTCAGATTCCATCTGGTCGCATTGCTCTTTAAGAAGAGTATTGCGGGACTCTAACTGTTTCATGCGGTCCAGCAGGTACTTGGAAAAATCTTCGTCACTTTCTGAACCAGTATATTCATAGTTTTTCCTGTCCGCCCCCGCGGGAGCGAACCTCTTGGTATCTGCTTCACTGGTCTCGTTCATACAGCTCCGAACATTATTTAAGCGCATACGATATATAGCCCTTTCGTAAAAACGCTATGTAGGTTTTTAAGAGTGATTTGTGTATGCAATGCGAAATATGCGGTGAAGATATTCGTGGAAGTCCTTTTAAGATCATTATCGATGGTGGCGAACTGACCGTATGCACCAAATGCTCCCAATACGGTGCACCTGCCAGCAAACGCACGCCTGTTTCCAGGAAGGTCTCTCCGGTGCAGCAGACATCTGTCAGGCCCAGAAGAACTCAGAGGACCGGATTTGAAAAGCTGGCTGAAGAGATCGTGGACAATTATGATCAGGTTATTAGGGAAGCAAGGGAAAAACATGGCTGGACACCGGAACAACTTGCTGCCCAAATAAAAGAAAAGGCAACACTCATCCGGAAATTCGAACGCCGGGAGCTGGTTCCGGAGGACAGTGTAAGAGAAAAGCTTGAACGTGTCCTTGAGGTCAAACTAATTGAAAGGGTCAGTGACGACGAATGGAAAGGGGATAAGCTCCATAAAGGAACCACCCTTGGAGATATAGTCAATATTAAACGTAAGTAAAAGTACAGGGAGTTGTAAAACAATGCACCTTAAGGATAAGAAACTGGGAGTGATCGGAACTGGCAAGATGGGATCCGCACTTATAAAAGGTATATGTGATTCAGGCATTATAGCCCCATCTAAAGTTTATGCCAGCGATGTTTATGATCTCGGACTGGAAAGGATGCGGACAGAGCTTGGTATCAATGTATCCAATGACAACGATCTTACAGTGGTTAATTCCGATATAATACTGCTTGCTGTCAAACCACAGATACTAAAGAGTGTACTGAGATCGATAAAGGACAAAATAACGGGTGAAAAGCTTGTGATATCAATAGCTGCAGGAGTTCCTTTGCAGGAAATAGCAAAAGAACTGGAACCCGAAACAAGGATCATCCGTGTGATGCCGAACATCGCCGCAACAGTTTCAGAGGCTGCTTCCGCGATCTGTCCCGGCCCAACCGCTTCCATGGAAGATGCCGAACTTGCACTTGAGATGTTCGGTGCGGTGGGTAGCGCTATAATAGTGCAGGAGAAACTCATGGATGCGGTGACAGGACTTTCAGGAAGCGGACCCGCATATATATTCCCTGTTATTGAAGCCATGGCTGACGGCGGGGTATATGAAGGCCTGGACAGAGACAGTGCACTTGTGCTGGCAGCCCAGACTGTACTTGGTGCAGCAAAGATGGCACTTGAATTTCATACACATCCGGGTGAACTCAAGGACATGGTAACCTCCCCTGCAGGAACCACTATCCGGGGAATAAAAGAACTTGAGGAAAGGGGCGTTCGTGCTGCTTTTATGAACGCGGTCATTGCTTCTGCAAAAAGGTCCAGGGAACTTGGAGAATAAAATCTAATAGAAAACTATATATTTAAACAGAATTTAGTAAATGTTGAGCATTTGAAATTTAAAATAACAAAATTCTTATATAGAGAACTGTAAAGTATGTTTGAAATCAAAAAGGGGGATTGTAGTTTGACCAGAGGGATTGACATTAAGTCGTTTGCTGTCATAAGGGCGGATAATGCCGACAAGGTTAATGTAGCATTGCATGATCTTGAACACTATGGTCATCTACGTTTTCTGTCAAAGCCTAAGCGCATCGAACCTCAGTATGCAGATAACGTGCTTGTGAGCGTGGTCGGAGTGCCTCTGAAATCCAAATGCAACTCTGCAGCACTGGTGGAACTTGATAATAATGCTGGAGCAGCTATTAGTAAACTTCGTAAGATCCATCCGCCGGCACACATAGTAATAGTGAGCCCACGGCATAAAGTCTATGAGGAATTAGTAGATAAGGCCGAGCTATATCCTGAATTCGAACGTAAGTTCGCGTCTCAGGACAGTACGCAATCAGCTTATGGCTAAATGAAAACGTTATCATCAGTGTTGTTATAATGATATTCAGGATCAGCTATTTGCCTTAGTTTTGAAATGTGGGTATATAGGCTTTCTACGTCCTTTATATCCTTCTGTACAAGAGACAGAATGCGTTTTCTTAGTCGCTGCTCTATGTTGATGCCGTAATTTTCCAGATGATCAGATATCTTCTTTTCGAGAATGATGCCTCTTCTATCCCAATCGGTCAATATCACTATATCTTTTCCAGTGGCTGCAACTTTCTCACAGATGTCTGCTAAGGGATGGTGAGTAACAAATTCTATTCTCCCTTTAATACCAAGCTTCCTAAGTGATGCCAGATCCCTTTTTCCCTCTACCAGGATTATATTGCCTTCC
>NZ_MVQX01000051.1 GCF_002067275.1 Methanomethylovorans sp. PtaU1.Bin093
TTTCTCAGCCTCTTGCAATGTCAGGTTCTCACCTGCACTTACTTTTTGTATGTATGACTGCATGATAACACCATTATACACATTAATGTTTTAAATTGTACATTGATGTATAACTAGGTAATAGCATATATACATTGCTGTTAAACGTGGAGTGTCAAAAATTATTAAAGCTAGGGTAAAATAACATGAAGGAGATAATCCTGAAGAATACATTATATCCATTGAAACCGAATATATTAATGAGGGAGTTCAATATGATATACATAGCCATAGATGGGGACGATATTCATCAAAAGTTCGAGAAATGCCTGCTTCAAAATGATGAAACGAACATTTCCAGGACAGGTACGGATATAACAAATACAATTGATAGGATCATTGACCATTTGCGGCATGAAAACCTGAAAATAGTTTTCTCTGCAGGCGATTGCATCTTATGTAAATGCGATGCAGTTGATCTGATAGACCTGTCCAATTACCTGGAGAAAATAGGAAATACGAATACTGTTTCTGTTGGGATCGGAGATACTTTGGAAAAGACATATATTGCTTTCAAGTATGCCAGATCCGTTGGAAAAAATAGTATTGTCAAATACACTTCCAACAACAAATTAGAGACCTTTGATCTGAATACCGCAGTTTCACATTCATCCTGCTTTGCAGAAGGCCTTACTCCGTGTCCGGTAGAATAAGGCTTTCTGCTTTAATTTAACTTCCTACTTTAACTTTAAGATCAACTTTTTTCGATCATCGCATAGATCTTGTCCATGTCCAGACAGCTGCGTACGATATCGGCAAGTTCCTTATATGCTTCTTCTTCGGTGGTAGCCACCTCGGGGTGGAACTCCACACCCTTCTTTTCTGCCAGGTAGATCATCAGGGCTGTCCTTATGTTGCTGTTCTCGAACAGGCCGTGCAGATACGTACCTATGACAGTACCGCTCTCATCGATGCTGCCGTCATCACCGAACGCAGTCCTTGGGGTCACTGTCTTGCCCATATGGATCTCATATCCCCATACTTCCTCATCCTTTATATGACGGAATATAGGTCCCTCGGCAACTACTTTCTTTTTTACCTGGGTAGTGGTCTTCTTATACTCCCCAAAGGCCGTTTCCACCTCAAGCAGCCCCAGACCCTCATAATCCGCCTCCAGGCCATTCTCTATGCCGGAATCATGCAAGGTCTTGCCAAGCATCTGATAACCGCCGCATATTCCGAAAATGGGCACTCTGCCATACATGTTCCGGATCTGTTCATCCATACCGCTCGCCTTGAGGTCCAACAGATCGCTGATAGTGTTCTTAGTACCCGGAATGATGATACAATCCGGAGTGCCAAGATCCTCATGCAGTTCCACATACCTTACCTTTGCCAGACGCTCCAGGGGCTCGAAATCTGTAAAATTGGATATGCGTGGTAATCTTATCACTGCAATGTCCACATCGTTCAGGCATCCCGATGAAGTATTCCTGCTTTTTGAATAGATGGCCATGGAGTCCTCGGATGGGATATTGAGCTTGTAATAGGGCAATACGCCCAACACAGGAATACCTGTCATCTCCTCCAGTTGCCTTAACCCGGGCTCCAGGATGGCAGGATCTCCTCTGAACTTATTGATTACGAATCCCTTTATGTTGCCGCGTATGTCCTCGGGCAACAGTGCAACTGTGCCATACAGGCTTGCGAACACTCCTCCTGATTCGATGTTGCCCACCAGGATGATGGGGGCCTGCGTAAGCCTTGCTGTGCCCACATTCACGATATCCCGGTCATAGAGATTAATTTCCGCTGCTCCACCAGCCCCTTCCATGACAATGAGCTCGTACTTCTCGCCAAGCCTGTCAAGAGCACCCTTTACAACTTCCATTGTCTCCGAGATGGAATCATAGTAATTGCCGGCGGATTTATCAGCGTAGGGTTCCCCAAGAATGATAACCTGTGATGTCCTGTCACCTTTAGGTTTCAGAAGCACCGGATTCATATCCGCGGTAGGGTCAACTCCTGCGGCTTTGGCCTGCACGGCCTGTGCTATGCCTATTTCCTTGCCGTCTTTAGTGATCCAGGAATTGAGGCTCATGTTCTGGGCCTTGAACGGAGCCACTTTGTATTTCTCTGAAAGGATCTTGCAAAGGCCTGTGACCATTATGCTTTTGCCTACATCAGAAGCAGTCCCCAGTACCAGTAACTTTTTAGTACTTTTATCAGTCATATCCAACAACCTTTTAACATGGAAAGCTTTTGTGTTAAAGAATATTTCGCACAAGTTTTATGAGGAACAAGTTATATCTACTTAACTCCAGAACTCCAGTTTACTTAAATTAGGTGGAACATGTTTGATCTTTTACGTGTAAGCGGCGGCCCAACAAAACCAGAAATAATCGCTATCGCTCTATCAAAGATGGGATTGAGGGACAGCGATGCTTTCTTCGATGTGGGGTGCGGTACAGGTGCTGTGTCAATTGAAGCAAGTTCACTTGTTAAGAACCTTCACATCACTGCAATAGATGCAAGGGAAGAAGCTATTGAGGTAGCAGAGAAGAATTTCGAAGCATTTAAGATAGCGAACGTGAATCTGGTTTTCGGTGAATCCTCTGAGGTCATTGCACAGGCGGAAAAAGTAGATTGCGCTTTTGTAGGCGGATCTAAGAACATCCTGGAGGTGCTGGATGCTCTTGCAGCAAAGAATGCCCGTAGTATAGTCGTGGACGCTGTGCGTATAGAGACCGTAGTAAGGGTTATACAGAGGATGAAAGAACTTGGCATATTCCGCGAGGTGCTCCACGTAATGGTATCACGTGGGGTCGATCTTGTGGGCGAGACAATGTTCAAGCCTGAGAATCCGGTGTACATCATTGTCGGAGGAACAGACAAAACGAACTAAGAGGAGAATCATATAAATGCTGATTGGAGTTGGACTTGGACCGGGATCCCCGGAACTTCTTACATTGAAGGCTGTAGAGACCCTTAAGAAAAGCCATAAGGTGTATGTGCCCGGCAGAATGGCCGCTGAACTTGTAGCCCCGTATGCGGAAGCAGAGATCCTTGATTTCCCCATGCTTACCGATTATAACGTCCTCAATGAGGTATGGACAAAGAACGCAGAACTCATAGCAGAGGAATCCAGACATAATCTTGTATCCTTCGGGCTCATAGGCGATCCAAATTTCTTCTCAACTTTCACACATCTGAAAAGAGTTATGAACAGGCTGTACCCGGATGTAGAAACTGCTACAATACCAGGCATCAGTTCCATTACATCCTTTGCTTCCAGAGCTGATGCAGAGGTAGATGCTTCATTTGAAGTAAGCGATGGATCTGAAAAAGCATATAAGATCGTTCTTAAAGCAACCAGACCACTCGAGATAATAGACTCCATGAAAAAAGAGGGTTACAATAAATTTACTTTTGCTCAGCGCCTTTTCATGGATGATGAGATAATCATAAAGGAATTGAAGAAAATCCCCGAAAAGGGTAATTACTTCAGCATAGTGTTCGGGCAAAAGGAATAATGGAGGA
>NZ_MVQX01000052.1 GCF_002067275.1 Methanomethylovorans sp. PtaU1.Bin093
CAAAAAGATGTGAATGCGATGAAAAGAATACTGGTTGTAGAGGACAATCCGGTAAACATGGAACTGACCGTTGACCTGTTAGAGTCTTTTGGTTACTATGTTATCCAGGCTATCGATGGCTTTGAAGCCTTGGAAAAGGTCACAGAGCGGAAAGTTGATCTGATACTATTGGACATCCAGCTTCCGAAAATGGATGGAATGGAAGTACTTTCAAAGCTTAAATCAGATCTTCAGACCAAAGATATACCGGTAGTAGCCCTCACAGCACATTCAATGCGGGGAGATGAAGAACGTTTTATCGAAGCCGGATGCAGCGGATATATTTCGAAGCCTATTGACATTCATTATTTTAGAAATACTATCAGATCCCATCTGGGAGAAACGGTACCTTTGTAAGCTCAAGTGGTACCTATAATAAGGGTCAGAAACCTATGAACACCTCTTACCAGAAGAGGTCGTCTTTTTTCCCTTCTGGCGCTTTTGTGTTTCTTTGTGGCAAGTTATGATAATGTTGTTAAGCGTCCTGATAAAGAGTGAAAGGATGTCAGCATGGAAAGAAGGATAATTGTGCTGACATCTTGGGAAGTTTGTGGGATTTTGATCCCCTATGGATTTAGCCCCAGTAATTTTTGACTGGGTTAAAAGTAGTTATGAGAATATATGATATTTAACAAAACCTGAATATAAATCATTGTGTACAGTATAATATTACAAAGGTATGTGAATATGCATAAGGCTTGGGATTTTACCACATTTGCAACAAGAACATTTAGATCCTGATGCTTCTATTGTTTTTGGACTGATCTGAGCAGTAAAATTACATACATTACTGAAGCAATTATGCTAAAAAGGCCAAACATAAACGCAGGAATCGCATTTCTAGTAGGACATGGTTCTATACTTGCATATAAATAAGTTAGTCCCATTGTCAACAAAAGAAATAACATGGTCACCTTCTGTAAATTAGATAATCCCAAATAAAGTGTTATCATGATTAGAGTAAGAATTATTCCCATTATAATTAACAAATAAAAAAAATTCATAAACCACCTCTATAACCAAACCTGCTCTTTTTTACCTTCTACTGCCTTGTCATGGGTGCGCTTAACCTTTATTCAGTGTGTGAAAAGGATTGCCACACCGGGAAAGTAAGAAGGATTCTATGGACCAAATCCCGGTGCTTGCCATCTATGTTTTTGCATGTTTGATTGAACAGTACACTATATAAACAAATTCGAGTTTAATTTGCATGAGGGATGATACTCTACAACCATAATATGACAAAATGAGTGTAATGTGAAAATCATTATGAAACATAAAGATAAATTACTTTCCAAATCCTTTTTGTCAGGGTGTATGATTATAGAGACACTTGTTTCAAGGCAATTGAAACGGATTTTATGTACAATTAGCGAAGCTTTAGGTGCATTTCATGATCACATACCTAAAATGAAACCTTCTTAGAGGCCTGAACTTCGTACAAAACTCAAAGAAGAAAAGTGCACTAAATTCTTAACTTTATTAGAACATAGAAAGAATGTTGGTTTCAGAATGAGATCAAATTGATAGAGAACAAAAGGATGCCAGCGTAGATACGTTGGGGATTGTGTTGGGTGGTTGATACTGGCATCCTGCGGAGGCTAAGAACTGGTTTGTTCTCTTTTGAGTAATCCCTATGATCGTTCGTAGGGAATAGAACATAATAGATACTACTTGTATTTAAAATATTTGGATGCTAAAAACTATATCCAACATAACATTTCAACATTATATGTGAATTGTAGGATAGGTTGTGACCTTGATACGTGGTCATATCTGCATGATCTGATGTGAGCTCAAAAGATAAAAACCAAACAATTCCTTACCCCAGTTTATTGCAGCATCATTTCTGAATATCAGGTCTTTTCGGTCATATCTGCCTTTTCTGTCAAAAAGGCACATCATAACAAATGTCTCCGCAATGAAAAGTGACGCAAGCTTCATATCATTAGGATATAGGTAAAGTTTTCCGCTACTACTATTGAGGAACATTTTAAGTTCTTGCATATGATCAAGTTTATGCTTTTCCAGAGCATTTTCAGTCATTATGATGGAAACATCGATCCCATTCTTCACAAGGTCAACCAACAGGGAAGGATAGGAAGGATGCAGAAAAGCCGTTGCCCCAAATACAAATCCAGATTCAAGTGCTTGTGCAATAATATCTTTGTTAAGATCGAACATATCGTTCAACTCAGGTTCTATTATCTCACAGCTTCCCAGTTCTCTGATCCTTTTAAGGAGGGGAAGAGGGATGGAACTGAGCTCATGTTCTGTCCAGTAATCATAATTCTCCTCAAGAACCGTTAAAGTGCCTATGAGTGGTATCATGTCCTCAGCTACGATCTCACCTATTTCCGAAAGCCTGCAAACATCTTTCTCCTTTATTACCAGACTGCTTTCGGATAGTATCTTGATCTGTGGCAATAAGGCATGCCGAGTGACGTCCAAGGCTTCTAGTATCTCTTCCATTCGCCTGGGTCCTTCCCTGAGAAACAAGAGAAGGTTTTTCCGTTTCTCTGACATGAAAATGATCTCAAGCAATGAACGTTTCATAGAATTATCCCCTTTGTGAACACATCGACTTTCCATAATGTGAAAACAAGAGATGCCAATGCGTACAAGCTTTATACTGTATCCATATACACTCATAATTTATGTTATTTGAGCAGTATAAATGTTTGCCATACGTTTTCGATCTGGATTAAAAACTTCCTGAAAAAAATAGGAATTACACCTTCGGATCGCAGAAAACTAAATAATCTAAAAAAAGGAATTAAATGCCGTTACATCGTTATTTCCTATTTCACATTGTATTTGCCGTGGTCATGATACCGCAATGCGGACAATAATACAGGACATTCAGGCCAAGTGTTTGTTTTTTCAGTGTAGCCTTGCAATTGATGCACATTTTATTCAGCGCTGTATTCATTTTTCTCCCCCTCACTCGTATATCATAATTGATTCAATTCTTGCAGTACCTGTTTTTGTCCAGTATCCACAAACCTTACAGACTTGTATGTCCTTTTGAGACGTCTGGAACTTGGCATGGCATTCCGGACATCTTTTCAAAGCCCCCATTTTTGGTACCCACCTTAAAGATCACAGTAGTCATTTTAGCCAACTTTAAAGAAAGACAGAAGGACGGAGTGGTTCCATCCTTCTATTTATCCTTCCAACACAGAGGTCTTGCTTTTTCTACCCGTATCACTAGATCTTCCTTCAAGATCCCTTCTGCTGTGAAAATGATATCATTGGCAGATACCATTTTCAGACATTTCCACTTCCTTCGTAGGAAATTCCCCGTTTCCAACCCGCGTATATATCCTGATTGAGATTTAATCACAATCAGTATCCTTTTAAATAATACTCATTCTATATAACATAAATTGAATTTAATTTAATATAACGTCAAAAATTACAACACCATTATAATTTCAAAAGGGATAGTACAGCGAACTTCTCAAAAACAACGACCATTTCACTCGCAAGTTGAATAGATGGTCATACCCCTTTAAAGAAATGACCTGACGAAACGATCTCTCCCTTGTAAATTATAGGCTTTACTCTTTTTCCATCCAGCACCAACCTGTAGTTCCTGGTGATATCCCTTATCGCCTTACCTCTGTACAGAGACAGGTCCAGCCTCAAAACATGTACTCCAGTGGAAACAAGTTTGTCCACATGTTCTGCCATGTTCAATACCCTTGAGTCATAGATCAGGGTCCTGTGTCCTGTCCTTATGACCGGGAACTTATTACCCTGTTGATCTTCCAGATATGCTTCACTATTCTCACTAAGAAGGTCCCTGGCTGCCACTGGTCCGAGAAGATCGTTTTTTGTAATGAGCATGAGTTCCCGTCCATGTATCACTACCTCTGACTGACCTGAATGCCTGCTGGCTTGCAGTGTCCTGCAGATATTTCCTATCTCTTCAAGGTTAAGTTCACTGGAAAGAGTGACACGACAGGCTCCCGAACTAAAGAACAGAAGAGCAGTATACGAATTGAATACATTGAAATCCTTCTGGGCTACAAAAGGTATATTGTATCCCTTAGCAAGTTGTGCAGATCCGAGATCAGAGCAGGCGACCTTATATCCAGCTTTCTGCACAGCTGCAAAAAGGGGTGCCCAGGCTTCCAGTTCATGGTCATGGGCGATCTGAGGTGTTATCAACACCAATTCAATGCCTTTTTCTTTGATCTGCTGCAGAGTTTCCTGATTCGTATCCTGGGACAACTCGTCAAAACAATGTATAGGCAAGTATACTATGTCAGCACCATTTCTCGCAGCCAGGAACAAAGATGCAGTATCAGATACTTCCACGCTTAGCAGAGGCTTAAAGTGTTGTTGTTCGTCGGAAGGTGAAAAGGGGATCTGTTCTTTGGACATGACAGAAGAAGCAGCGAAGCGGGAAATAACATCTGATGGCTTATTGGATAACGCTGGTCTTTTGTAACTTTGCAGCACGGTAAGCCTGAGCTTTTCCACAGCATTGCGCCTGGCTGCAGTAAGCACTCCTACAGGTATGAATATTCCTTCATCGGCATCCACTATTATAGAAGCGGCATGATACGGAGTATCCCCCAGTTTATCTATGGCCTTTGTTATTTGTTCCGGTGCCGTGGGTGCACTTCTGGCTTCCTGCACCTGGTATTCATCAACATGTTCAATACTGCATCTGTTCTCAGTAACCTTTATTGAAAGTGGCTGGTCCCTAAAAGCTCTTACATGAATATCCACCGGAATTTTGGGCATTCCCAGCTTTTGTAGATCATCCAATAGTTCAGTATCTGTGGAAAGGTAGACATCGTCACCGGTGTGCACAGCTTTTGCAGTTTTTGAACTTATGTGCAATATCACATTTGTGCCTTTTTCCGCCTTCTGTACCTTGTTCCGGTTAAGGAGCTCGATTGCATTGACCTTCGAACCAAGCATTTTAATATTGGTATTGATGCTCACACCGTCATTCACATGCACATCGTCTTCCAGAAGCAGCTTTATACCGGCACTGTGTTCGCCATATATCACCTCTTTTACTTTTCCAAGAAGAACACCGTAATTAGAACTGTATCTTGCATGTGTCACATCATCGGCACCAAGTACAAAACCATCAGTGAAACCCCGGTAGAACAACTTTGCAAGTTCTTTCTTCATGGCAGTGACTTCAGTTCCTTCAAGGTTTTTTCCGCTGGAACATACCTTTTCCACAGCGGTCTTATAAGCCCTGGAGCTGGCTGCGACATACTCCGGCTTTTTCATCCGGCCTTCGATCTTAAGGCTCTGCACACCGGTATCTAAGATCTCCCTGATCCCACTAAGAGTACAGAGTTCAGCACAGCTTATCGGATACGCTCCATCCATCAGATCACTAACATCCCTGCCATCGACGAACGATCTGTAACGTCTGCGGCAGGGCTGAGCGCATGCACCTCTGTTCGCACTGCGATCAAAGAGAAAACTGCTGAACAGGCATCTGCCTGAATAAGAATAGCACAAAGCACCGTGTACGAATATCTCAGCGCCGATATCGGTATTATCTATTATATGCTTCAGCTCTTCTGTTGTAAGCTCCCGGGACAGGATGACACGGGAAACACCCAATTGTTCCAGAAAGTGCACTCCGGCTGTGTTATGCACAGTGACCTGTGTACTTATGTGCAAAGGAAGGTCAGGATATCCGGTGTGCAGTATATTCGCAAGCCCCAGATCTTCGATGATGACCGCATCTATGCCCATGACATAGGCGCTATCCACGATCTCAAGTGCCAATGGAAGCTCGTGTTCCTTGAGGGGGATGTTCAGTGCCAGAAAGACCTTAACATTGTAAGAATGCGCAAGATCTATACTTTCTTCCAGATCCTCCAGGGTAAAATTCGTAGCACCCTGGCGTGCATTGAATTCACCCACACCCAGATATACAGCATCAGCCCCTCCTTTGATAGCTGCCTTCAATGCCTCCGTATCACCTGCAGGAGCCAGTATCTCTGGTAGCCTGCACGTCTTTTCAATTTCTGGTGCGTTCATCTTTTTCCCGGGTCCGTAGTTAAAAGTACGTTGCTTTCTTCAAGTGAAGGAACTTTCACTATAAAAAGGTTGACAGATGAACAGATAAGCATATTTAACAGACATCAATATCTAGATTTGAATAGAATAGAATAGAATTTTTTGTGTATTGCCAACCTGTGAGGGATAATAATTGGAAGGAATAAAAGTAAGGATGCACAACGCTATCAGCCTTGACGGTTCTATTTTGCATTTCGAACCGGACCTAAGACAGTTCTATCAGCTCAGTGCCGTTTTTAATGCAGATATGGTACTTGTAGGCTCCAACACTGCCAAAACTGGTATAGAGATGTTCTACCCTGCAATCCCAAAAGAAGAATCTGCAGACTTTATAAAACCTCTTGATAAATCCCAGCACTGCTTACCCTGGATAATACCGGATTCAAAAGGTATTCTGAAAGATGTGCTGCATGTATTGAGAAGATACGAACACTGCAGAGATATTATAGTACTGCTTACCGAGAAAACGCCAGTGTCGTACATCAAATATCTTGAAGAAAGGGAATACGATCATCATGTTGTGGGACATGACCATGTAGATCTGCGTAAAGCCCTTGAGCTGGTGTCTCAAAGATATGGAGCAAGAACCATAGTCACAGATGCCGGTGCGACCCTTAATTGCCAGCTGCTTGAGCAGAGACTTGTGGACGAGATCAGCTTGCTGGTGTCTCCGGTCATAGTCGGGGACATATCTGTCAATCTTTTCACCAAACTGCATTCTCCGAAAGGAGGATTGAAACTTGAATTGGTAAAACAGGAAGTTCTGGAAAATGATTGCATCTGGCTGTTATACAGGGTAAGGTATGAACAATAATATATAAAGGGAATATGACCAAGGGGACTCAGCAATGAATAAGATAGCTTATCTTTATGTTTTTGACACAATGGCTGACTGGGAGATCGGTTATTTGACCGCTGAATTAAATTCTGGAAGATATTTTAAGAAAGGAGCAAACAAGTATACTGTCAGAACAGTAGGCCTGACCTCGGAACCCCTAGTTACCATGGGTGGTGTGCGCATCATACCGGATATTTCACTTGGAATATGCACTTCAGACAATGCCGGTGTTTTGCTTTTGCCTGGAGGTGATACATGGCTTGATCCGATCCATGGTCCGGTGATGGAAAAAGCGAAAGAGTTCCTTCATGCGGATATTCTTGTTGCTGCGATCTGCGGTGCAACCTTATGCCTGGCTCAGGCTGGTTTACTAAATGACAGGGAACACACAAGCAATGATCTGGATTATATGAAAGCAGTTATCCCGGGTTATACAGGTGGATCGCTCTATAGGCATGAGCCCGCAGTGGCAGACAGGAAGCTCATAACTGCCTCCGGGATTGCTCCGCTTGAATTCACTCATATGGTCCTTCAAGAGTTAGATGTGTTTTCTCCACAAGCACTTGAAGCATGGTATAAGCTGTATCGGACACATGATGCAGAGTACTTCTATGCACTTATGGGGTCTTTGCAAAATTAAGATATTAAAAGCATCTCTATGGAACAATATAACCTTAAACTTAAAGTGCTGGATGATGATCTCTGTATCTGCAGGCTGGAACCATCTGCAAGGATCCCTGCATGGATCACTACAGGCACATTCTTTTCCATTACCAGGATGGAAGAAGAACTGTCTATCGTCTGTTCCCGGAATACAATGTCTGAAGATACCGGATCACAAATGGTTTGTGAAAAGGAATGGAAATGCATAAAGGTGGAAGGACCACTTGATCTCTCTCTTACCGGCATACTTGCCCATCTTAGTTCAGCACTTGCGGATGCGGGGATCAGTATCTTTGCCATTTCCACATACGACACGGATTATCTTCTTGTGAAAGAAAAGGAACTTGAAAATGCGATAATTGTACTTATATCACATGGATATTCAGTTGATTGTTAAATATCAGATTTTTTTCAGTGAGAGATGAGTTTTATTAGCTTCATGTTTGAAGGCCAGGAATTTGCGGCTATGGGCAGTGCTTATGAGCATGCGTTCAATTTCGATGAACTTTTGAAATCTTCTCACTAGCACAGCAGTATTGATTCAATTCTCGCTGTACCTTTTTTTGTCCAGTACCCACATACTTTGCAGATCTGGATACCGTTTTTATTGGTATGGAGCTTGGCATTGCATTCAGGACACGTCTTCAACGATTCCATATTAACACCTCGTGAAATGAACCTATGGCTCCTACTTTAGATCCGTAAGAGCAAAGGCGCTCGATAATAAAGTAAAAGATAAACTGATTACGTTTTTTAAGTATCGTGTTTTTCATAATTGCTTCTTAACATGTGGTCATTGATATAAACTCTATGAACATTTAAATATACACAAATATGTACGTTCTTGTTTTATATAGCTCCGGGAAGTGAAACAAAGCCCTCATTATTAGCAGATGTAATTTTAATAGGTGGATGAAAACAGATGCTCAAGACATGACCATATTTGGGCTTTGGGCTCTGTAGAAATCGTCAGGTTACAATCTCAACTGTGGGCAGATGCAACCACAGATAACACAGAGTTCACGGAGATGGATAACTATTCAAATTCTCTGTGTTCTCTGCGAACTCAGTGGTTAAAACATAATATGCATGTTTTCTACAGAACAAAGTTAGCATTTATAAAAAACGTGATGATAATGTGGGTGGTAGAGAGCCGATTTTAAGCTGGGCACATTTAGCTATAAAAAGACTATGTCATTTCAAAATTCCCGCTTACTTTTACTCCACAAGGTTCAGATGTTTATTTTTTTCAGCTGCAAGTACCCACTAAATGCATAGACCAAGATGAAGTTCAAATTATAATTTTGTCATTTCAGTTTTATTGTACAGTTATCACCATTCTTTTCTATGAGTAACTTGTCTTCCCTTGCAAGCCAACCAATAGCCATTAAAAAGGTTTCCGAATCAAACCCGGTCTTTTTGAGCGTTCTCTTCACCTTAGATATATTTGCCTTCCCTTCCACAAGAAGCCTATAAACATAGCCTGCAGCGTCTCCTATATTAGAAGCTACCTCATCCACCTTCTTCTCCTTTCTA
Source organism: Methanomethylovorans sp. PtaU1.Bin093 (assembly GCF_002067275.1). GTDB lineage: Archaea > Halobacteriota > Methanosarcinia > Methanosarcinales > Methanosarcinaceae > Methanomethylovorans. The sequence continues at coordinate 9,143 of NZ_MVQX01000052.1, forward strand.
TTACACAGTATCCATTGTTTTTTTGACCATCGTGGCAGATACATGAATTTTTAAATATATTCATATAGAACTTGCAGTAGTCATAACACCACATTTTGGACAATAATACAGAACATTCAATCCAATTGTTTGTTTTTTCAATGTAACCTTGCAATTCTTGCATATTTTCTTCAAAATCCCACTCATTTCTATCCCCTCACTCTTCTAGTACTACTGAGTCGTAGAGCACTAGTGGCTCGAGTCTTGCAGTACCTCTTTTTGTCCAGTATCCACACACCTTGCAGACCTGCATGTCATTTTCACAGGTCTTGAATCTGGTATGGCAATTCGGACATCTCTTCAACAATCTCATTATGATACCTTCTGCAAGAAAAATTAATATTGCTTTTTAATGAGTAAACAGAAGGATGGCACTAAACCATCCTTCTCTTTTTTATATCTCCACCACTCAAGGTCTTGTTTTTTCCACCCTGAACATTTGTCCGTGTGTTTCTCTTATCTACTGAAAATGGCAATCTCTGACACAAAGGTACCATTTTCACAAACCCACTCGCTTTACTGTAACCCCCCGATCCCAGCCTGCTTATAAGGTGTAATCGAGATTGTGTCACATCTATTACTAATATAACTAATAGTTATCTCATATAACATTAATCTTTTTTAATTTAATAGGGTAGCAAAAATTATAACGCCGTTATAATTTCAAAAGGTGTTTTCCTGGTTATTTTCACTCCCCTTGGAGTTCATTTGCTTCTTTCATATGCCTGGCAAAATCCATAAGATTCTCTATCAACTGAGAAGATAGCAGAACCATTGCATAGAAACTGCTTAGGTTATCAAGGAACTCAAAAAAAGGAGTAAGATTATTGGTGCATCTCTCAATGAAGAAGCTCTATTGAAATTCTTAGTCTTAATATTGATCGAAATCAATGAAGAGCTAGTAACTGGAAAAGGATATGCTGCTATTGAATATTAATAACATACAGAGGTACAGGAAAATTTACAGCAAAATAAGAACACTATCTGAGGGTATAAATCACCATGAGATAATCATAAACCTACATGAAAAAAGATAGAGCGAACGTATATTCGCTCATATGTTAACTTGTTATAGTTAACTTAGGTCTCACAGCAGCATTCGTCGCATCGGCACTATAGAACGCAATGTAATTGCCGCTCTCAGTCCTTGCCTTGAGGAAGAAACCAGTGTTCTTGTATTTGCCACTAACATATTCCTGCACGAGCTGCGTTACATCGAAGTCGTAGTATTTGTTGTCAGGCAGTGCACTGGCAGGGAAAGTTACTGATGCATATGGTGTAGTACCCTGAGCAACGCCGTTCTTATCATACCAGTTTCCTCCTGCATTAGTCCAGGGAGTACCAGAAGCACGGTTATTCCAGCTTACATATTTTGGATCCCATTCAATCGGCCTGTATACTTCAACTACAGTATTGGAAGTGCGTGTTACTCCCGCTGGATAATACCAGTAAAGTGAAAGTGTCGCCTTTGATATAGTATCCGTTGTCTTGTAACTGCTGAGATCGAACAGCAATACATCTCTGCAACCGGATGTACTCTTTCCGACATCAAGATAAGTTGTTGTGTAAAGTACACTTGTAGGAGATAGTTCACGCAATCTGTTATCATAAACAGGTGAATATGTTACTGCAGTTGCACTTCCACTGACAACTACTTTCAATGTGTCTGTAGCTTTCTTTCCGGCAGTGTCCGTGACGGTAAGGGTTACAGTATAGGTCCCGGGGGATGCATATGTGTGAGTAGCTGTTACTCCGCTAGCTTCAGAGGTAATGCCATTTGATACATCGAAGTCCCATGAATATGATACTATGCCCTTGTCGTCAGTAGATGCACTGCCATCGAAAGTGACAACAGAGCCTGTAGTTGCGGTTTTGTCAGCCCCGGCATTTGCAACAGGGGGAGCAGTATCTGTGGAAGTTGAACCTGAAGCAGAGGTTATAGTTAACTTTGGTCTCACGGCGGTGTTCGAATATTCAGAACTGTAGAATGCAATGTAATTTCCACTCTCGCTCTTTGCCTTGATAAAGAAACCAGTGTTTGTGTACTTTCCACTTACATATTCCTGCACAAGCTGTGTAACATCGAAGTCATAGTACTTGTTATCCGGAACCTTGCTTCCTGCAAACGTCAATGAAGCATAAGGTGCAGAACCTTGTGAAGCACCGTTCTTATCATACCAGTTTCCTCCTGCGTTACTCCATGACACACCAGACATTCTGGAATTCCAGGTAACATATTTCGGATCCCATTCGACCGGCCTGTAAACTTCAACTATAGTATCAGAAGTACGTGTTGCACTTGCCGGATAGTACCAGTGGAGAGAGAGTGTCGCTTTGGATATTGTATCTGTTGTCTTATATCCGCTCAGATCGAAAAGTATCAGGTCTCTGCAGGTACTTGTACTCTTTCCAACATCAACATAAGTAGTAGTGGAAAGCACACTTGTTGGAGACAGTTCACGCAATCTGTTGTCATAAGTTGGTGTATAAGATACTGTATTTCCTGTGCTACTGGTAGCTACTACATTTACCGTATCTGTTGCTTTCTGGCCATTGCTATCGGTTACAGTAAGTGTGACTATATAATTTCCGGCAACTGTATATGTTTTTATGGCTGTTTTGCCTGTGGCTTCAGAGGTTATACCATTTGATGCGTCAAAATCCCATGAATACATTGCTATGCCTTTATCATCGGTAGACAAGCTTGCATCGAAATTGACTGCAGAACCTATGGTCGTGCTCTGATCAGGACCAGCATTCGCAACCGGCGGATTGTCAGTAGATGATGTATTTTCCACATGAAGGATCACCAGACCATTTTCAAAATCTGCTACATATACGTAATTGCCTGAAACCGCAACGCTGTATCCATGACCAGCGGTGTTATATCCTCCGGCAAGTGTAGGGGTTGCGACATTGCTCACATCAAGAAGAACAAGACCGCTTGTATCATCGGCAATATATACATAATTGCCGGATTTTACAACATTTTGTGCAAATTTTGTAACATAACTGCTTACAAGCGTTGGTTTAGCAGGATCACTGATGTTAATTATCACAAGACCATTGTTACCATCAGCTACGTATGCATAATTTCCGGATACAACAATACCATATGCCTGACCGGCAGTGTTGTAGCTGCCTCTAAGGGTTGGTGCAGCAGGATTTGTGATATCAATAACAACAAGGCCATTGTCACCGTCTGCTACATATGCATAATTGCCGGCTATGGCAACATTTTCTGCATTACCTGCTGTGTCATAACTGCCCTTAAGGGTCGGAACCGCAGGATTTGTGATATCAACGATCACAAGGCCGCCAGCGCCATCAGCCACATATGCATAATTTCCTGATATGGTAACACCCCATGCACGACCAGCAGTATTGTAACTGCCTTTAAGGGCTGGAGACGCTTTATTTGTGACATCCACAATTACAAGGCCGTAAGTGTCATCTGCTATATATGCATAGTTTCCTGATACAGCAAGGTCCCTTGCATATCCCTGAGTAATATAACTACCTGCGCGCTTAGGAGAAGCGGGATTTGAGATGTCCACTATGGTAAGACCCATATAACCATAGGCTAAGTATGCATAGTTTCCTGATATGGCAACGCCGGATGCATAGCCAGATACATCATAAACGCCTGCGTGGGCAGGTGCAGAAGGAGTACTTATATTCACTATTGCAAGGCCACTTCTGCCATAGGCTGTATATGCGTAGTTCCCTGCTACAAAAACGTCATATGCAACCCCTTCAGTAGCAGTATAGGTGGCTGCACTAACCGGCGAGGCTGGATTTGCAATATTCATTATTGCAAGACCGCTGGCATCATCGGCTACATAGGCGTAACTTCCGGATAAGACAACGCTTAATGCCTTTCCGGGAGTATCCGCTCTCCCTGTATAAGTTGGAGCAGCTGGATTTTTGATGTTTACGATCACAAGACCATTTGTGTCATCGGATATGTATGCATAGCTGCCTGATACTGCTACACCGGTTGCTTTTACCGTATCATAGGAACCTGCGAGTTTTGGTGAAGCAGGAGTGGTTACATCCATGACAACAAGGCCGCTTGTATCATCGGCTATGTATGCATAATTCCCGGACAAAACAACACTCTGTGCATTGGTAGTATCTAATCTACCTTTGAACGTTAAAGCTGTGGGTTTTGTAATATCCACTACTATAAGGCCACTGGTTCCATAAGCTACATAGGCATTGCTACCTGAAACAGCAACATCATAAGCAGCTCCGGAACTATAAGCATAGGTACCTCTTATCGCAGGTGCTGCACGGTTTGAGATATCAACTACTACAAGACCGCTGTTCCCATCAGCCAGGTAAGCATAATTTCCCGATACAGCAATGTCGTTAATTACTGCTGTGGTTGTTACCCTTCCAACTTGTGATGGATTGGCAACATTAGTAATGTCAACTATTACAAGGTCTTGTCCCTGTCCAAGATAAGCGTAGTTTCCGGAAACCGCAACGCAGAAAACACTTCCGCCATAATGGCTGGTGAAATCCTCTCCTTCCAGGGCATTTGTAATGACTGTATCATTGTTTGTGTTTTCATTGAACTGACTGACAAAATCTACTTGAAGCTCTGCGGCTGAACCAATACCGGAGGCTGTTATCATAAAAAGTAATAATGTGCATAGATGAACTAATGTGTTTAATTTTATTTTCATTGACACCACCTGCTCTATTTTAAGAGAGGATTTTTTTGCTCTATTCTAAAGTCCTGCTACCTTGCAATAACTTACTATATAAATCTAGTCAAAATAAAAATAAATAATAATATATTTTTAGTATTATCTATTGTTGCTTAACATAATTTATATTTACAATTAGTTTACAATATTATAGGCTATGTAGAAAACTTACTTTATCTTTTATTTTCATATAATAATTTAAAAAGGATGAATCCTCTAAGTATTACTTTCTACAGAAACCTTATAACAGTATATATATCAAGTTAAATTAGGAGGAAAATCATGGATAGCTTTATGCAATGTGCCATTGAGGAAGCAAAGAAAGGACTTGCTGAGGGCGGTATTCCTATAGGCTCGGTACTTGTGAGGAATGGCAAGATCGTTGGCCGGGGACATAACATGAGAGTGCAGGAGAACGACCCTCTGGCACACGCTGAGATCGTATGCATACGCAGCGCAGGTCGCCTCGGCAATTACAGTGATGCCATCCTTTACTCAACATTGATGCCCTGTTATCTGTGTGCTGGTGCAGCTGTGCAGTTTGGCATAAAAAGAGTGATTGTAGGGGAGGCAGAGAATTTTCATGGTGCCCCTGAATTTATGAGGGAGCATGGGATAGAAGTAACAGATCTGGGCATCGCCGAGTGCATAGAAATGATGG
>NZ_MVQX01000053.1 GCF_002067275.1 Methanomethylovorans sp. PtaU1.Bin093
TAAAGGAATTGAAGAAAATCCCCGAAAAGGGTAATTACTTCAGCATAGTGTTCGGGCAAAAGGAATAATGGAGGATAAAATAATGGCTCATAAGGTATATTTTGTGGGTTCGGGCCCGGGTAATGCTAAGTACATAACCGTCATGGGCAAGGAGCTTCTGGAACAGGCGGACCTTGTAGTATATGCTGGTTCTCTTGTGAACCCGGAAGTGCTAAATTATTCAAAGGGAGAGAAAGTGGACAGCTACGGCCTCACCCTGGATGAAACGAACAAGTTGATGGTGGATGCTCTGAACACAGGTAAAAAAGTGGTGCGTCTGCACAGTGGCGATCCGTCGCTCTATGGTTCTATAGTGGAACAGATAGAGGAATTGAAGAAGTTCGATGTTGAAGTAGAGGTGATCCCGGGTGTATCCTCAGTGTTCGCAACTGCAGCAGCACTCAGGACGCAGCTCACTCTGAACAACGTTACAGAAACCCTCATTATCACAAGGCCCGCAGGCAAGACCCTGGAGGAGGACCAGATCAAGGAGCTTTCCCGGCATAATGCCACTATGGCGGTTTTCCTGGGCACGCAGAAGATAGAGGAGATCATGAAAAAGGTGGAGTACAGTCCCGATACTCCAGTGGCCGTGGTCTTCCACGCATCCTGGCCTGACCAGAAGATCGTCATCGGCACTGTGGCCGACATTGCTCAGAAGGTAAAGGATGCAGGCATAAAGCGTTCAGCCATGATCCTCATCGGAGGGGTGGTAGACCCCAAGAACTATGGGAGGTCTTACCTATACGGAGTAGCACAAGAACCGCTGTCATAACCTTTGAAAGGAACCTGGGGATTGCTCAGCGGATAGCCAGGCACATTGGTGCAGATGTCCTGCTATACGAAAGAGAGATCTTCAGGAAGGCATTTGAGGAATACGATGCAATAGTGGCTGTGTTCGCAACTGGTATTGTGGTGAGGGACATAGCGCCACTTATTCAGAATAAATGGAAGGACCCGGCTGTAGTTGTAGTGGACTCGAACCTCAACTTCGCTATTTCCCTTCTGGGGGGACATCACGGTGCCAACGACCTGGTCCGCAAGATAGCGGAAATTGGTGCCATTCCTGTTATCACCACAGCCACAGAGGTGCATAACCGCAACTCTGTGGAGGGCATTGCCAAGGCCCTGGGATGTGATATTGTCAACAAGGATTCCACCCGGCAGGTCAATTGTTCCCTGCTGGAACAGGATGTGGAAGTGCTCGAGATAAAAGGCCCCAAGATCGTGGTAGTTGGTGATGATGTGTCTGTGCTGAAAAAGGAAAAGGCGGAAAACAGATGATCATAGGTATCGGAGCCAGACGGGGTGTCAATAAAGAAGAGGTCATATCTGCCATCGAATCTGCACTTGCAGAAGTGGGAAAAAAGACCGATGACATAGATATCTTTGCCTCATCGAAATTGAAGGAAAACGAGACTGGCCTGCTTGAAGCTGTTAATCTGCTGGGGAAGGACATCAAGTTCCTTTCCGAAGAAGAAATCAATCTTTATGACGCGCCATCTGGCTCCCAGGCAAATCGGTTCGGTTTGACAGGGGTGGCAGAACCATCTGCATTGGCGCTTTCTGAAAAAAAGGAATTGATCTTAAGGAAGAAAGTATATGGAAGGATCACAATCGCAATCGCAGAATAAGACCTCTGCTGGAAAAGGGAGGCTGTACATAATTGGCATTGGACCTGGTTCGGTGCCCCAGATGACCATTGCTGCCAGAGACGTATTGATGAACTCTGACTACATCGTAGGTAACGGTACGTATCTTGACCAGATCGCAGCGCTGATAGATAAACAGGAGATAATCCGCAGCGCCATGGGTAAGGAAGTGGACCGGGCTGTCAAGGCAGTGCAACTGGCCAAGGACAAGGTAGTATCCATGATCAGTGGCGGAGATGCCAACATCTATGGTATGGCCGGACTGGTGCTGGAGGTCGCGGAACATGAAGGCCTTGATGTTGATATCGAAGTACTTCCGGGAGTTACCGCCATCACCGCAGCAGCAAGTGTATTGGGTGCTCCTATCGTAAATGATTTTGCAGTTATAAGTTTGAGCGACCTGCTCACACCCTGGGAAGTAATCGAAAAAAGGCTGCATGCAGCAGCTTCTGCAGATTTCGTCATCTCCCTATATAATCCAAAAAGCAGACAGCGCAAGTCTAATTTTTCCCAGGCCATTGATATTATCAAAAAATACAAGAATGGTTCAGTGCCAGTCGGCCTTGTAAAGAATGCATTAAGGACCACTGACCAGGACTATGTTGTTACCACTCTGGACGAGGTTATGAACTATAACGACTGGGTGGATATGAGCACCACTATCCTGATAGCTAACAACGAGTCCAGGATATGGAAGAGCAATAACGGGGAAAGGATCATCACTCCAAGGGGGTATCAGAGAAAGTATGACTACTAAAAGCAAAAAAAATTCAGGTTCGCCGGCACTTGAAGAGCTTGTGGAGTTCACAACAAAAATGGATCCCACACTTATAGACATCTGCACCGACCTCGGCGCTCAGACCGATGAGGCAAAGGCTATCTATATGACAAGCCGCAATCTTGCCAAACAGATCGTTGGAGACAGGACAATCGAGGACAGGATACGCCAGCGCTGTATGGTTGCGGTGGGGGATCTTTCCATGGCATATCTTATGCATTTCAACAAAGATCCTGTAAAGGCAGGCGTGGAAGCCCTGAAGAAAGGTGCCCCCATATTCGTGGACATCAACATGGTAAAATACGGTATCACTAAGATGGGACACAAATCCGATGTCATCTGCGTGATGGACGAGGACAAGGACGCCTCCATCGCTAAGAAGTTCGGCATCACAAGAACCGCAGCCGGCTTCCTTGCATGCAGGGACAGGCTGGAAGGCTCTATCGTTGCCATAGGTAATGCTCCTTCCGCAGCACTTGCAGTGTGTCGTATGGTGGAGCATGGCATAAGGCCCGCCCTTGTCATAGCAACCCCTGTGGGCTTTGTGAATGCCGCAGAGTCCAAGGAAGTCGTAAGGGATACAGACATACCTTCCATCACATGTATCGGCACCAGAGGAGGGACTCCCATTGCCGTTGCCTGTGTCAACGAACTTGTGGCGATCGCCAATTCAAAGGACGAATGCGAGGAATGATCTTCCCCGCATCCAACTTAATTCATTTTGTTTTTTAAAACTGGAAAAGTGTAGTTATTTGGCTGGTGTTTGCCATCCATAATCCTGCAAGTATCAGTAAAATGCCTGCTATCTTTTTGACTATAAAGTCGTAGCGTGCAATGGTTCTTAACCTCATAGAGGAAACGTTTGCAGAATATGCGATGATCAGCATGGGCACTGCAAAACCAATAGAGTATATGAACAGCAATGTTGCACCATAAGCCAGACTGCCCTGCATTGCTACCAGTACCAATACAGTTCCCAACAATGGGCCGACACATGGTATCCAGATTATGCCAAGAGAGAGCCCAAGCAGGATACCACCCATTAACCCATGCTTCTTGGAATTATGGACCTTACTTGTGACGGTAGATAACCTATTGAAGACCTGGAGGTCAAAAAGCATAACTATCCCAAAAACAACAATGGTTACAGAAGCTATCAGATGTAGATAGGGTACGTAGCGTATTAATAAAGCTCCAAAGGCAGATGTTATAACACCCATTGCTGTGAAAGAGATCACCAGACCTGCTATCACTGCAAGAGGACTGTGTTTTCCTTCTTTTGTGGAAAAAGCCAGGATCGCAGGCAGTAAAGGAAGAGTGCATGGAGAAAGTACACTAACTATGCCGGCGAGCAACACAGCCAGAGGGCTAATATCCGTAGTAACCATATTCTTCGATCTGCCAGTCCCTGTCACTCATTCTGCCTTGATGCAATAGCCATGTCCAAGGTTTTAGTAAGAACAGCTTTCTCTGTTACGCCGATGAACCTTGCAATATTCCTGTCTCTGGTAATATCACCTTCATGTGTCATATAGAGATAGCCTTCTGAACTACTATTCACTATAACGAACATGTCAGGCACAGAATAGACATCAAAAGCCACGGCAACTCCTGGGTTTTCCCGCGTATCAATGTACATCACAGTAGCCATTTCCGCATATTCTTGTGAAATTTCCTCAATGGTAGGTTTCATTATCTTACATGCAGGACAAGAAGCAAAACCAATGTCTACAAGAACCGGCCCCGAAACAAGCGCCTCATCTATTTGCTGCAGGTCCTGAACATCCACTACCGTACTGTTCGCGGAGGATCCAGTTCCGTTATCAAGACAACCGGAGAAGCTTATTAATAATGCTACGATGCAAAGGAAAAGATATTTGTTCATAGATTCACCTGGGAACTGTCAGTTAGAATACTGTTTTGTGTGAATATAGGTTTTGTGGAGTTAATACACCACAACACAAAACCATTGTGATTCATTTACGAAGGTTGAGCACTTTCCATTTTAAGAGCACCCCATCCTCTACTTTCCCGACAGATATGAGTTCAAGGGGCAGAGTGCTGTGTCCAATGAAGCCTTGTCCGTCCACCAAGGTGGGAGCTGTTTGACCTCCAATTATAATATTGCCCACAAAAGTGTAGATCTCATCCACAAGTCCGCTTGAGAGCATGGCCCAGTTAAGTGTTGCTCCCCCTTCGATCATCAGGCGCCTGATACCCAGGCGGTACAACTGTTCCATTGCATCAGGAAGATCTACCTTGCTTTCCCCGCTGATCATGATCCTGGCTTTTGTCCTCAATGCCTCTACTGTCTCAGAAGGAGCAGAAGAGGTGATCACAATTATTCTCTGACCTTCGCCCTTTTTAAAAATATCAGCATCAATCGGAGTTCTTGCCTGGCTGTCTATTATAACACGTATAGGGTTCTCTTCAAGACCTTTCGCCTTACGTTCAGCCTTCCTTTGTGCAGACTTTACCGTAAGGCTTGGATCATCGGCAAGCACTGTGCCTATTCCAACCATAACAGCATCGGATGTAGCCCGTAATTCGTCCATGCGATCAAAATCAATAGATCCTGAAATCCTCACCTGCTTTCGCTGCCAGGTTGATATCTTGCCATCTGCGGACATAGCTGAGTTTATAAATGTAAATGGCCGGTTCATTGTAAGCCACCATACAGAGAATCACCGGATGCCAAAAGCATCCGGCAAAAAGGATCAAAGATTTACAATTGATTTCAAAAGGTCGCGATCCCTTAACAGCCCAAGGAACTTCTGGTTTGCATTGACTATTGGAACCTGGTCGATCCGATTACGTTTCATCTTAAGTGCACATTCGCTAACACCAGATATATATGAGGCTTTGACAAGGTTAGTGACCATGATATCCCTGGCAAGTACGTTTGGCACCCTGATCCTTGATACACTGTAGTAGATGCTCATGGTATCACGCATGGATTCCCATGTCCAGTGATCATCATCCGAACCATTGGACATGTTTGACATCTCTACCGAGTCTTCAATGATACTGGCGCTTATGACATCCCTGTCCGAGATGATGCCTACAAGTTCCAGTTCGGAGCTCAGCACAGGAACTGCCTTCACATCTGCAAGTTCCATTACCCTTGCGACGACGTTAAGAGGGGTTTCACTCCATACAGGTACAGATTTATTGCTGCTGTACTGACCTACGTGATCTATCAGGTTCAGTTCCGCAAGTGCACCAACAATATCGGCAATTGTAAGCAAACCTTTCAGTTTACCATCTTCAACTACGGGAAGCCTGCGGATGTTATGTTGCAGGATCAGCCTGGCAGCATCTGTGATATCTTTATCCTCACTTATGCTTACAGGGTCCCTCGTCATGAGCAATGCAAGTTGTTCTTCTTCCGGATTCTGCAAAAGATTTGACCTGCTAACGATACCAACAAGTTTCCCATCCTTTAATACAGGTACCCCTGATACTCTTTTTGCTTTCAGGATATCCAGGACTTCGTCCCTAGATCCGGGAAGTGTTGCACAGGCAACATCTTTTACCATTATATCTGAAACTTTAATGTTTTTAGGCATGTAGATCCTCTTCCGTGATCACTCCTTCTTGGAGGAAACACCTTTTACTACCAGGACAGGAACTGTGGAGTTACGGGTAACTTTCTCAGCAACGCTTCCCAATAAGAATCTGTCAAGACCACTCTTGCCCAGCGTACCCATAACTATAACATCGATCCCATTTTTTTGGGCAAATTCAATGATCTCGTTACTTGGATGACCTTCAAGTACAACGGTCTCTGCTTCCACACCTGCTTTTTTTGCCAGTTTCTCAACTTTTTGTACAGCATCGTTTGCTTCTGTTTCCAGAAGCTCATACATCATTTCCCATCCTGCGTCCATGGGTATGGATGCAAAAGCAGCTGTGTCCACTACGTAGCCGACAAATAATTTCCCCCCGGCTATTTTTGCCAGTTCTATGCCATACTCTATAGCTCTTCTGTTCTGTTCAGAACCGTCTGTCGCAATGAATATTTTCTTAAACTCGGTTGTCATTATCCAACCTCCAGAACTTATTAATTGATAATTGTAAGGATATCATCGGGTCTTGCCCTGCGGACAATACCTCTAACAGGATCGGTGATACCTGTAAGGTTGTCAGAGCTTGCATTTAGGATCATGATCTTTGGACTAAGACCCTTTGCAATATATCCACCTTTATTGACATTCAATATTGATGCACCGTTAAGCGTACACATCTTAAATACTTGTCTATCGTCTATTTTAAATATTTTTCCAAGTACCTCCATTTCAGCGAACATATTGGGGGAATTAAACATCACATTGTCCGTACCTATAGCTACATTGATCCCAAGATCAAGCATTTTCTCCACGGGAGACATCCCTACGCCTGTTATGAAATTAGACCTTGGGCACACAACCACTGGTATTTGCTCGTCTGCAACTTGCCTGAGGTCAGACTGGTCTGCATGTGTCACATGTATTAAAACATCGGGATCTAAGGAAAGTGCCGAGTCTATATCACTTCTGTCTTTCTCTCCGGCGTGAATGAAAAATGGTTTCTTCCATGATGCTGCAACTTCCCTCAATGTTTCCAATATAGTCCTGTCCATGTCTCTGGAACCACTTATGCCAAGTCCATAAGACTCCTGCAATAAGAGCTCAGCTTCATATTCAATATCTGTTTTGTAACCTTCTGTCCGACTGATCCGCCCAAGGATCCTGCACATTATATCTTTGCCGTCAAGAGCACCTTTTAATGCAAGTGTTCCAGGCACACCTCCTTCTCTGAAGTCTGCAAAAGCAGAGGTGCCGATAGTTATCATGTCGGAAATGGTCCTTTTCATTGATTCGATGAGCCTGGAATGTGAAGTAGCCTGTAGTGTGCGATGTTTAAGACCATCCGGTGGCTTGACAAGAGAATCCAGATCACGTTCTACACGGTTGCCTACTGTCTTTCCAAGTACAGGGTCTTTGAGAACCGAATCACCTATGTGAGTATGAGAGTTCACCAGACAGGGAGAAATAATGATGTCACTGCTCGTTTTCTCTTCTCCTATGTCAGTTATGACCCCATCTTTCAGACAGATGTATCCTTCTATGGTTTCTGGTTCAGGTCCCAGGATGATCTTCCCATAAATGATCTGTTCACTGGACATTTGAAACCCGTTGCTGTGCCCTTATTAATAGTGGATCCACAAAAAGCTGTGATATTAAAGGGGTAAATGTTCATTATCGTTAATAAGATTTTTCATGTTGTAACCAGCTTTGCACGCCAAATTGCAGATTTGTTCTATCTTAATGCGTAATATTGATATAGATACATTCCCATCCCAATGGTGCGCATTTTTAGGTCCTTGCACAAGAACATGGCAGAGCCTTTCGATGAGTGTACAGTCAACCATAATGCGCTACATAAGATAATGCAAAAAGCGCCTGTCACGAGGGAAACTGGGAAGGACTGCGGACATTCCAGAGGGTGAGCTCCCGGAGTTAGTGCGTCAGGCCACAGCATTATCTGCGTGCAATCATTTATTCTCGTTACAGCTATATATGATTTGGAGATTTCTACATCTATGCCTTTCAGAGATGCATTGAGAGAGGTTAGTGGTGGGATAGTACTAGATCTTGAAGTAACTCCTGGTTCTAAACATGCATGTGTTCCCAGCGGATATAATCCCTGGCGGAAACGCATTGAAGTTAAGCTTTCCCAGGCTGCACAGAAAGGGAAGGCCAATGAACAGCTGATAGAACAGCTTGCAGCTTTATTTGATGTGGCCGTTTCTTCTGTGAGCATCATCAGTGGAGCAAAGAACAGCCAGAAATCGATCTTCGTAAAAACAGTAAGTATGGATTTTGCATTATCTGTTCTTGGGAAAAACCTGAAGGATTGATATGATCAGCATTGATATGTGTCCCTAATACTTTCACATAGCTTGGGACCGGTTAATATAGACTCCTTTCATACTATATCTTGAGGTGAAGAGTATGAATACAATATTCGAGGGTTTGATCGAGCGGGCAAGGTACTATGAGCAGTTCGAACAATTCTGCAGATCCGTACAAATAACTGATTACCGGGAAAACGATGCATG